>NZ_JBVVQU010000188.1:0-203 GCF_055811555.1 Mesorhizobium sp. WSM4813 | reverse complement strand
GAAAGAGAAACGAAGGCGGCAGACCCGCTTAAGGTATGCACGACGGTAAGAGTGACTCTCTTCCGTCTTGTTCCAAGAGAACCGAAAGGCAGAGGCTCAACAAGTGAGCGTTTCCATTAGGGTTCTTCCTTAGAAAGGAGGTGATCCAGCCGCAGGTTCCCCTACGGCTACCTTGTTACGACTTCACCCCAGTCGCTGACCCT
>NZ_JBVVQU010000187.1:0-203 GCF_055811555.1 Mesorhizobium sp. WSM4813 | reverse complement strand
GTGGCAGGAGCCACGTACGCGCCGCCCTCTTCATGGCCGCTCTCGTCGCCATCAGGCACAACCCCGTGCTCAAGGCCTTCCGCGACCGCCTGGTCAAGGCCGGCAAGCCGAAGATCGTCGCCGTCGTCGCCACAATGCGCAAGCTTCTTACTATCCTCAATGCAATCGTCAGGGACCAAAAACCATGGCAAACAGCTTGACTT
>NZ_JBVVQU010000186.1:0-204 GCF_055811555.1 Mesorhizobium sp. WSM4813 | reverse complement strand
GGGCTCCATTTGCGCCAGAGCTATGTGCGGGTCGGCAAGCTGGCGCTGATCAGCCATCAGCGCTATGCCCACGCCAACAGACCTATCTCGGCCGGACCATTCGCGACATCGGTCGCCAGATCGCCGCCGATGCGGGGCTGGACGCGCTCTTCAAATGGCCGCTCTACCAGGCGGCCACCGTTCTCGAGCAACGCCAGCGCCAGC
>NZ_JBVVQU010000185.1:0-208 GCF_055811555.1 Mesorhizobium sp. WSM4813 | reverse complement strand
GCCATGGCCGCCCCTCGCCTCAGAGAAACGGCTGTTCTCTCTCCAAAGCTTTTTGCAGAACCTTCAGGACATTATCACGTCGTCGCAATGTTGCGGACGCATCGACATTGCTGCGTCTGGCCTTGGCCTAGGGCCCCGGCGGGATGAGCCTGCGCTCGGCGGCCGCCTGGGCCGGGATGAACGATGTTGCGAGCCTTTCCGATGTTGC
>NZ_JBVVQU010000184.1:0-210 GCF_055811555.1 Mesorhizobium sp. WSM4813 | reverse complement strand
GGCCTCGCAGCCATCGGCGAGGTCAAGCGCACGCGTGTGACCGATGGCAAACGGGAGGAAGAGTGCTGTCTCTATGTGCTCTCGCGACCGATGTCCGCCAACGACCTGCTCGCCGTCGTGCGCCGTCACTGGGATGTCGAGAATGGCCTGCACTGGCAGCTCGACGTAGTCTTCCGAGAGGACGACTGCCGGACCAGAAAGGATCACGGC
>NZ_JBVVQU010000183.1:0-219 GCF_055811555.1 Mesorhizobium sp. WSM4813 | reverse complement strand
GAAACGCTCCAGCGCTGATGGTACTTCGTCTCAAGACGCGGGAGAGTAGGTCGCTGCCAGGTCTGCAAAACGCACGTTGGATCTCACATCGTACTTGCCAAAATCGAAAAGGATCTTTGGTCGATGTGGAAAATCTTCTCTCTACCAACAGGCCCGCCAATCGGGAGCCCGGGCCGCGCAAGCGGCCCTTTCATTTGGCGGAACTTGTACCTAACTAAA
>NZ_JBVVQU010000182.1:0-222 GCF_055811555.1 Mesorhizobium sp. WSM4813 | reverse complement strand
GAAAGAGAAACGAAGGCGGCAGACCCGCTTAAGGTATGCACGACGGTAAGAGTGACTCTCTTCCGTCTTGTTCCAAGTAAACCAGAAGGCAGAGGCTCCCCATTTCATCCGAAGATGAGCAAGTGAGCGTTTCCATTGAGGTTTATCCTTAGAAAGGAGGTGATCCAGCCGCAGGTTCCCCTACGGCTACCTTGTTACGACTTCACCCCAGTCGCTGACCCT
>NZ_JBVVQU010000181.1:0-237 GCF_055811555.1 Mesorhizobium sp. WSM4813 | reverse complement strand
CCGGAGGATCGGGCTGGTTCCTGTTCGGGCTGGCGTTCGTGGTGGTCTATCGGGAGGTCTTTGAGACAATCCTGTTCTACGCGGCGCTCTGGTCGCAAGGAAACGGTCCCGTGCTGCTGGCCGGGGCGGGCTCGGCCGTTCTCCTGCTTGCGGTGATCGCCTGGGCCATGCTTCGCTACAGCCGCACGCTGCCGATCACGCAGTTCTTCCGCTACAGCTCCTGGCTGATGGCGATCC
>NZ_JBVVQU010000180.1:0-243 GCF_055811555.1 Mesorhizobium sp. WSM4813 | reverse complement strand
GTCGAGCTTCGGATTGGGACGGAAGGTCTGGGCGGCCGCGGCGACCGCCTTATGGTCGCGCGGGGTGAAGGCGCGCAGCGCGTGCTGCACCCGGTTGCCGAGCTGGCCGAGCACGCGGTCGGGCACATCGACCGGATTCTGGGTGACGAAGTAGACGCCGACACCCTTCGAGCGGATCAGGCGCACCACCTGCTCGATCTTGTCCATCAGCGCCTTCGGCGCGTCGTTGAACAACAGATGCGC
>NZ_JBVVQU010000179.1:0-243 GCF_055811555.1 Mesorhizobium sp. WSM4813 | reverse complement strand
GGGTGGGGGGGGGGGGGGGGGGGGGGGGGCCGGAAGCGAGAGCCCCCCCCCCCGCGGGGGAGGGGGGGGGGGGGGGGGGGGGAAGAAATAGAGGGGGGGGGGGGGGGGGGGGTGGGGGGGGGGGGGGGGGGAGGAGGGGGGGGGGGGGGGGGGGCGGGGGGGGGGGGCCCCCCCCACCCCCCCCCCCCCCCCCCCCAACACAAAAACCAAAAAAAAACAGCACCATAGGGATAAAGAAGAAAG
>NZ_JBVVQU010000178.1:0-249 GCF_055811555.1 Mesorhizobium sp. WSM4813 | reverse complement strand
TTTGCGATAACGACATGCATAAAAACAACAACGCTAAAGCGCGTCGCATGAGGCCGGTCAAACGCGACGCGCTTTAGGTGTCACGAAGAGACCTTGGATCAGGCGTCGCCTGCCTCTCAGTCCGGGAAATCGAAAACCGGCTCCTCGCATCGATGGACCCGACATTGACCGTCTAGGTGGTGTGGACTCTTAGGATTCCCTTTTTGACCGTAGCATGATTCAAGACTGCTTTTGGAGGCAGCCTTGGGT
>NZ_JBVVQU010000177.1:0-251 GCF_055811555.1 Mesorhizobium sp. WSM4813 | reverse complement strand
GTCCAAGGGCTTCGCCAAGCTGGGAAAGGCTGGTATAGCGGCGGGAGGGCGTTTGCTTCGGCATCGGAATCTTCCTTTCGGCAGGGTAGGCGTCTTAGGACCGGGGGGAGCGTGTTCAGCCGCTTCCCCCCGTCCGTTCGGTGGTGTTAGGCCGGGACCGTCTCGTCGGCGGGCTGTTCCGCCTTCTTGCGACGGGTCCAAGTCGGGTTCATCGGCGGGATGGCGTCGTTGTCGTGCGCGCCTTCCTCGAC
>NZ_JBVVQU010000176.1:0-256 GCF_055811555.1 Mesorhizobium sp. WSM4813 | reverse complement strand
GTGCCGGCTGCTGCGCGGCGAGCGCCGCCCGCGCGACGCGCACCGCTCCGACCGGGGCCACGCGCGCGTGATGGGCGACACCGAGATCGAGCGCTGGTGCGAGATCGTCGCTGCGGTGAAGAAGAGCACCACCAACCGGAAGGGCCGCCACCTCTCGACCGCCCGTGCGCTCAAGCTGGTCGAGGAGCACGGCGTCCACACGCCCGACGGGCACCGCCAGCTCGCGCCCGGCACGCTGACCATCTCGACGCTCAAC
>NZ_JBVVQU010000175.1:0-256 GCF_055811555.1 Mesorhizobium sp. WSM4813 | reverse complement strand
ATATGGGTTAGTTAATTACGTGGTACCGCAAGAAGAACTACTTGCCAAAACAAAAGCCATACTTACCACTATCAATAGTAAAGCCCCACTTGCAGTAGCAGGTTGTATTAAAGCAGCTAATGCAGTATTTGATGAAACACAGGATGGTTATACTGTAGAAGTGAATGAATTTGGGAATTGCTTTATTACAGAAGATATGAAAGAAGGAACAACGGCTTTTCTAGAAAAAAGAAAAGCTATTTTTTCAGGGAAATAA
>NZ_JBVVQU010000174.1:0-259 GCF_055811555.1 Mesorhizobium sp. WSM4813 | reverse complement strand
GAGCTCCGAATAGTTCGCCTTCGAGAACCCCAAGCTGCAGGTCTAGCGAAGGGTCGCGCGCAATCGCCTTGAAAGCGCCAAGCGTATTGTCCGGCGGCGCTGCATCCAGATGCGGCAACCAGTCGAGCAAGGCGAAGTACGCGGCCCTTGCATCGCGGTGACGAACCGCGCGACGAAGCCTACCGAAGGCAAAGGCTTCGGATTGCAAATTAGCCTGTCGCCGCCTGCGATGGTGGTCGGCGAATCGCCGCACCACGCC
>NZ_JBVVQU010000173.1:0-267 GCF_055811555.1 Mesorhizobium sp. WSM4813 | reverse complement strand
CGACAGCTTCTTGCGGAACACAACCGATCCATCAGCTGCCGCCCCGTGCAGCTGAAAGACGTTCTTTGCCAGATCGACCCCAATGATGGTAACCTTTTCCATGGATGCCTGCCTCTCCTTTGCGTGGCGCTAACACCACAAACTTGGCACATTGCGATGCCGTCGGAGAAGGCTGGCATCCACCCCATCAGCAAAAATGGCGTGGCATTCAGCGGTGACGTTGGCGTGTCCGCCGCGCAGCCCCCGTGTTTAGCGGAGCGGCGGACA
>NZ_JBVVQU010000172.1:0-270 GCF_055811555.1 Mesorhizobium sp. WSM4813 | reverse complement strand
AGATTATAGTATTCATCATATTTTGTTTAAAACATCCGCTTCGGCGGATTTTTTTATTGTATATTAGTCTGCGCTATTTATACAAATATAAACTAACGATCTATGCAAACAGTTGCTGAAGAACAATTACCTAAGCTCAGTTTTTGGCAAATTTGGAATATGTGTTTTGGATTTTTTGGTATCCAATTCGGTTGGAGTTTACAAATGGGTAATATGAGTGCCATATATGAATATTTAGGAGCTTCCCCGGAACAAATCCCGGGATTATGG
>NZ_JBVVQU010000171.1:0-278 GCF_055811555.1 Mesorhizobium sp. WSM4813 | reverse complement strand
CTTGAGCACCTCACGCGTGCTCGGGGCGATGACACCCTCGCTGAGGATGCCGGTGGCGACCTGGTAGAGCAACGGCTGGAAGAGGTGGTGCGTCGTCGACGAGACGAGCACGACGTCGACGTCCTCGTCCTTGAACTTCGTCGCGGCGAAGAGGCCGCCGAAGCCGGAGCCGACGATGACGACGCGGTGGCGTCCCCTGGACTTCTTCTCAATCTCCATGAATTCCTCGCACATCTCTCGCGGCGCGTCTCGCCTGGCCCGAGCACGCACTCACGCAC
>NZ_JBVVQU010000170.1:0-329 GCF_055811555.1 Mesorhizobium sp. WSM4813 | reverse complement strand
CTCATTCTGGACGCGCGCTATGAGCGGGCGCGCGAAGCCGGCGTGATCGCCAGCCAGGCGGTGCTGGTGGCGATCGGGGTCGACTGGGAGGGCCGGCGCCAGGTGCTCGGTGTCGAACTGGCCAACCGGGAAAGCCATTCGAGCTGGCGCGCGTTCGTGGCAGGGCTCAAGCAGCGCGGGCTTGCCGGCGTGGAGTTCGTCGTCTCCGACGACCATCCGGGGCTCAGGGCAGCGATCCGGGAAGTCCTGCCTGAGGCAGTCTGGCAGCGCTGTTACGTGCACTTCCTCAGAAACGCGCTCGATTATGTGCCGCGCAAGGTCGATGACGA
>NZ_JBVVQU010000169.1:0-375 GCF_055811555.1 Mesorhizobium sp. WSM4813 | reverse complement strand
GCATCCTGTTCGGCAAGTGGTCGGGCACCGAAGTCAAGCTCAATGGCGAAGACCTTCTGATCATGAAGGAATCCGACATCATGGGCATCATCGGCTGAATATCGGCCTCACCATCACTTAAATCTTCGGGCTCAATTCAAGCCCCTGCCAGGAGCTAAAAATGGCTGCCAAAGACGTAAAATTTTCCCGCGATGCCCGTGAGCGCATGCTGCGCGGCGTCAACATCCTCGCCGACGCAGTGAAGGTCACGCTCGGCCCCAAGGGCCGCAACGTCGTCATCGACAAGTCGTTCGGCGCACCGCGCATCACCAAGGACGGCGTCACCGTCGCCAAGGAAATCGAGCTTGAGGACAAGTTCGAGAACATGGGCGCGCA
>NZ_JBVVQU010000168.1:0-390 GCF_055811555.1 Mesorhizobium sp. WSM4813 | reverse complement strand
CGCTTCATTGCCGAGACGGAAAATACCGGCGCTAGTCACACCAGGGTCGGCGCTTGCCGGTCCATGGCCGCGCCGAAGCGCCCAGGGTTGAAGCGCCTAGGGTCAAAGCGTGACGATTGGTGTCCGTCGAAGATCTCAGTAACGTGTCGCTAATTAATTTGGCGCTAATATAGACCATCGCGTAGGCAGGAATCGGGGCTACCCGAATCACACGAGGGATATTCGCATGGCCACGATGCACTTCACCTGGGGCGCCTCCGCTGCCCAGGCCAAGGCCTATGGCTTCAATCTGGTTGATCTTCAATACGCGTCGTCGGTCAACGCGTTGCCGGAGGGCTCGAAGGCTCTGATCTGGCTCGGCGAGAGCAATGGCGTAACCCAGTCCTTTAT
>NZ_JBVVQU010000167.1:0-414 GCF_055811555.1 Mesorhizobium sp. WSM4813 | reverse complement strand
TCGAACCACGGCCATGGCGCCGATGATGAGCAACCGCCGAATATCGCGCTGGCCCATCTTCGATACCTTCCCTAGTCGTTGCTTGCCGCCGCTCGACTTCTGCCGAGGGACCAGCCCGAGCCAGGCGGCGAAATCGCGACCGCACTTAAAGGCTTCCATCGGTGGCGCAAAGGTTTCAATGGCAAGGGCAGCGATAGGGCCGACACCGGGCATGGTTTGCAAGCGCCGAGATGTTGCAGCTTGCTTGGACAGCGTGTCGATGGTCTTCTTCAATGCCGCGAGCCGGCTGCTCAACTGTTCGATCTGGTCAAGTAGAGCGCTGCAGATGTCGCGGACTAGATCCGGCAGGTCTGCGCTCTCGTCCTCGACGATCTCTGCCAGACGTGGCAGGTGGCCGATGCCTTGCGGAGCAAC
>NZ_JBVVQU010000166.1:0-441 GCF_055811555.1 Mesorhizobium sp. WSM4813 | reverse complement strand
TCAATGTGCATTGGGACATGGCAGAGGACGGCATGCCCAAACCCCATGCGCATGTCATGCTGACCATGCGCGCGGTAAACGAAAACGGCTTCGGCCAGAAGATGCGGGACTGGAACCGGACGGAAATGGTCGAACGCTGGCGCGAACGTTGGGCCGAATTTGCCAATGAGCGCATGGCCGAACTCGACATAGACGCGTGCATCGACCATCGCAGCCTTGTAGCGCAGGGCATCGCGCTTGAGCCGCAAAGCCAGATCGGCGCGCCTGCGCATCGGATTGAGGATCAGGGGACCGAAGCCGACCGCGCCGAGTTGCACCGCGAGATCGCACGCGGCAATGGCGAACGCATCATCGCTGATCCAGGCCTGGCGCTGGATGCGATCACGCATCAGCAATCGACGTTCACGCGCCGCGACATGGCAAAGTTCGCGCACCGGCACA
>NZ_JBVVQU010000165.1:0-452 GCF_055811555.1 Mesorhizobium sp. WSM4813 | reverse complement strand
GTGGGGAAGGACAGCCGCGACCGCAATCGCCTGGTGCGCCTTCTCGGCGCATTGCGACGGGCGGACACAGGAGTTCCGATTCTGGTTTCGGGTATTCACCGATCTTCGAGCGGGTTTGCCCAATTCCGAAGCGGAAGGAGCGTCCGGGACGACTCGCCGAGGCTCTTCCCGATAGGGGGAGACTATGTCCGGCGAGGAAACTGCCGGTTGTCGAGACGAAGCCGGACCGAAGCCAGCCCGTCAAGGCCAGAGCCGCTTCGCGGTGTTGCGTGCCGCCCAGCCTTGACCAGCAGTTTTCGGCCCGGCGGAGGCTTCTGACGCAGGCAGTGCCTAGTCGAGCGATGCCGCTCCACCCCTCAGGGTGAACTACTCCGGGCAGCAAATCGCCAAGCTCTTCGAGACAACGACGGCCGGAGTGCGGGAGGCGAGGGCGAAGAGGCTGCACGCAGCAC
>NZ_JBVVQU010000164.1:0-455 GCF_055811555.1 Mesorhizobium sp. WSM4813 | reverse complement strand
AGGTTCAGCAGGACTCTGCCGCCCACGTTTCTCTTTCTTCAATATTCAATTGTCAAAGAACAGACATCGCAGACGCGCTGTCGTGGCCCCTACGCTTATGGCTCGGGGCCGTTCGAGTGTCGCTCACGCGGCTCTCTTGAATTTCGCAGAGGGCAGATCTAGAAGCGAACCACTTCGTCGCCAGCGGCGCACCGCCCTCGTTGGAGAGGCGTATATGGGAAGCATCGGTTTCGTGTCAAGCACCTTTTGGTGAAAGAACCTGCTAATTCCATTGCCGGCTTGGCATAGTGCTGCGTTCCCCCGGTTTCAGCCAGATCGAGCCATGTTGGCTGCACGGGTTACGACAGCAATGCTCGTTTCCGGTTAATCCACAGCCTGTGCCCGACCTGAGACATAGGTGACGTTTTGTACCGGACACATAGGTAACACTTTTGGCTTTTGGCCGGAGGTGTTGA
>NZ_JBVVQU010000163.1:0-458 GCF_055811555.1 Mesorhizobium sp. WSM4813 | reverse complement strand
ATCGTTCCGGTCTATCAGGCGTTTGGCGGCGGCGGCTGGGCGACCAATACGGGCGGGTCATATGTCATGCCCACGACCTCCCAGATGCAGACCATGATGGACCACTGGGACAGACTGGTTCCCAATGCTGCCTTTGACATGGCTTATAAATGGGCCTCGCAGAACGGCGAAACCTCGCTCGGCAACACTCCGGCGATGCAAGACTTTTTCCTGCGACACAACACCAGCACTACCACCCCACCACCTCCGACCACCCCGCCTCCGACGACGCCACCCCCAGACGGGGATATTCTCCACGGCACCAGTGGAGCCGATGTACTTAAGGCAACCGGTGCCCAAACGATGATCGGCTATGGCGGCAACGACGAGTACTATGTCGACAATGCCGGCGACAAGGTGGTCGAGTCCTCTGGCCAAGGTCAAGACAGGGTGTGGGCTTCCGTGAGCTATGCTCTCTC
>NZ_JBVVQU010000162.1:0-462 GCF_055811555.1 Mesorhizobium sp. WSM4813 | reverse complement strand
TCGGGATAGTTTTCCAGACGCTCGATTTGGCCGCTCAAAATGGTCTCGGCCTGTTCTTCCATGGCGTGAGCGTCGCGCAGCCACTGCACCAGACGTTCTTTGGGCTCCGTCATGTCCGTCTCCGTTGGTCAGCATAGTTTTACTGCCAGCGCAACGTCGCCACAGACAGTTAGTTCCGTCGAGTGGATCGGCCAACCCGAGGAGATCATGCGATCCTTGAGGCGGTTGACCGCCGCTGACAATATGACGCAAAAGGAGAACGCTAAGGTCGAAGCGCAGCTCGCGATCGCACGCGCAATGATCCGGGCCGGCCGGCCGTTCTAGGTGCGTAATAGTCGACCGCAGTGAAGCCTTAAAGTTTCGGCCCTAGATCACGGCGCATGAGACGCGCTTCTCTCAGGATCGAGGCACGATCAAGTCCGATCAGCGATACAATGTCGCGTATTTGCTGCTCGGTGGCAC
>NZ_JBVVQU010000161.1:0-580 GCF_055811555.1 Mesorhizobium sp. WSM4813 | reverse complement strand
CTGAGCCTCGACCTTGGCGTTTTCCTTTTGCGTCATGTTGTCGGCAGCGATCAACCGCTTCAAAGACCGCATGATCTTCCCGCGCGTCCAGCCTGCCTCCAGCATGCAATCGACGATCGCCTGAAAGCCTGGCTCCATGGCCTCTTGGCAATCAATCCCGCGGTCGGGGTATTCGCCCTGTCGTCTTGGCGGTCTGATCATCCAGGCTTCCTCATAGATATCGCTCGCCGTCGGCGCGGTGCTCGAAACAGAACCAGTGCGATGGCTGCCTCGGCCTGGCAAAGCCCCATCCTGCATTCTTGCCGCAGCCGGGATGCTCGCACCTGTGGTGCTGAATCCCGGGCCGCGTGACGGGCTCCATCGCACCAGGAAGGCGGATAATCTCGTCGCTCATCGGTATTCTCAGTTCAGATTGGTGGAAAGATTCCACAGTCAGTCTTGACGTTCAAGGAAAATGTTCCTTTTCTGTTCTCATGGCGCACGATCCGATCGACACGCTGGGCAAGGCGACCCGGCACAACATGCTCGTCAAGGCAGAATGCAGCTGCGGCAACGTTCGCTACTGCCGCTCCGCCGATCT
>NZ_JBVVQU010000160.1:0-580 GCF_055811555.1 Mesorhizobium sp. WSM4813 | reverse complement strand
ATCCTTCAGCCACCTGAGCAGGAGGGAGAAGTTGTAGCCGGCGGCGGCCAGGATGGCGTTGAGGGCGTCGCCCTGCTGGCCGGCGAGGTAGTTGCGGCCCATCCTGTGTTCGCTCTTGATGTGGCCGATGACGGGCTCGACCGCCGACCGCCGCCGCATCTGGCGCTTGATGGCTGGGGTGACGCGGCGCTTCTGGCCGGCGGTGAAGACCCTGAACTTGTGGCTCTGCGGTGCGTTGTGGCCGCGATAGCCGGCGTCGGCGAGGATGCGGCTGATCTCGTTGCCGATGGTCTTTTCCATGTCGGGGATGACGCTTGCCAGCGTGTGGCCGTCATAGGGATTACCGGGCAGTGCTTTTGCATGCAGGGCGAACTGTCCACCCTTGGAGCGCTTCAGCGTGGTGGCCACCGACACCTTCACCCCGAACCCGTAGGGCATATGCGCCTTGCCCTTGCCGATGCATTCTACCTCGTGTGCGTGCAGGCTGTAGATCTTGCGGCCGCGCTGGCGCTGGCGTTGCTCGAGAACGGTGGCCGCCTGGTAGAGCGGCCATTTGAAGAGCGCGTCCAGCCCCGCATCG
>NZ_JBVVQU010000159.1:0-581 GCF_055811555.1 Mesorhizobium sp. WSM4813 | reverse complement strand
TGGCTTCGCGGCCACGGCTGGACATTCAAAAAAAGTCCGCGCACGCACTGGAGCAGGATCGCCCCGACGTGCTGAAGCGGCGCCGGGACTGGTTCGACGGCCAGCTCGATCTCGATCCGGCGAAGCTCGTGTTCATCGACGAGACCGGCCTCTCCACAAAGATGGCCCGCCTGCGTGGAAGAGCGCCGCGCGGCGAGCGCTGCCGGGCCGGCGTGCCGCATGGCCACTGGAAGACCACGACCTTCACCGGAGCGCTGCGGCTGACGGGCATGACTGCGCCCTTCGTCTACGACGGCGCTATGAACGGCAACGTGTTCCTGGCCTATGTCGAGCAGGTGCTGGTCCCGACGTTGTCAGAGGGCGACGTAGTCGTCATGGACAACCTGCCTGCCCACAAGGCCGCCGGCGTGCGCGACGCGATTGAGGCCGCAGGCGCGAGCCTGCTCTACCTGCCGCCCTACAGTCCCGACTTCAATCCGATTGAGAACGCCTTCGCCAAACTCAAGGCGCTGCTGCGAGCAAAGGCCGAGAGAACCATCAAGGCTCTGTGGGACGCGGTCGGCGCGGTCGTCGACCTCTTC
>NZ_JBVVQU010000158.1:0-582 GCF_055811555.1 Mesorhizobium sp. WSM4813 | reverse complement strand
TTTTTGTCCTCGTCGACGACGTGGCAGGCCTTGCATTTGGCGAAGACCTTCTCACCCGCCGCGGCATCCTGTGCCTGAGATTGGTTTGTGATGAACGTCGCAACGGACACGACGGCGAAAAACGCGATTGCACGCATGGCATTTCCTCATTGATCGTCAAGGTGCCCTGGACGATTTTGCGCACGCCTTTGTGTGATCATCGGCATGCATCGTTTATGGCAGAGCGAAAGCTTCTCCCTTGTGGAGTTGCGGCGCCTGCATCTTGGAAGCTACGCGGCAGATGAGGGATGTCAACCGCTACCCGAGTTCAAGGCAATCGCTTCAGACCATTTGCCGATCGTGGCGCAGTCGGCGAAGCTGCCGATCTCCCCCCTTGCGGGGGAGATGCCCGGCAGGGCAGAGGGGGGTGCTGTCCCGCTGGCCTGTCAGCCAATTACAGCCACGCCTCAGGGTGTTTCCGGTTGGGAATGGGTTAAATCGAGAGTTGGCGATCCTACCCACCCCTCCTTGTAACTTGTTTCTTGCCGACTCTGCTATGAAAGCAGGTGCGGTGGCGGACGGGAGACCGAACCCTCTTTGGGC
>NZ_JBVVQU010000157.1:0-583 GCF_055811555.1 Mesorhizobium sp. WSM4813 | reverse complement strand
ATGGAAGATTTCATCGGGCCATTCAGTTCGACACTCGTCTGCATACGGCGCTCATGCACCAGGAGAACCGCGTCCGTGGTGAGGAAGCGGAACGGCTTCGGGAAAGCCGCGAAGATAGTCACCCCCGCCGAATACACTTTCGTCTTGCCGACGCAGTATGCATTGCGGCCTGAATGCTGCCGAAACAGCCGAATTTCGAGGGCAATCCGCCGGGCCGCATCGGCATCCCCGCCGTTGGTGTTGAGCTCCATGATGAGGTCGCTGCCGCTCTGGCGTACGGCTTCCAGGCGACCAAGAAGAAAAACGACAGTGCTGTCGTCGATCAGACCGTTTACGGAGATGTTAGGCTCGTACAGGAGTTGCCGCAGGCTTGGCGCCTGGCCCGCCGGCGCCGGCGACAAAGGCGCGCCACCGTCGTCCGGAGGCGCGTTCTCTCTATTGTTCATGACGTGCTCATTGATTCCGTCGAAGCGCCGATTACCTAGGCAGCTTCCTGCATCGCTCTCTCGTTGACGCTGGTCTCTCCAAGCTGCGTCAGCGCTTCGTCAGTCGCCTTTTCCTCTTCGAGCGTCTCCTCGAGCAG
>NZ_JBVVQU010000156.1:0-672 GCF_055811555.1 Mesorhizobium sp. WSM4813 | reverse complement strand
TACCGCGCGCATGGTCAGCATGACATGCGCATGGGGTTTGGGCATGCCGTCCTCTGCCATGTCCCAATGCACATTGAGATCGGCAATCATGCCGCGGTCCACGAATTCGGCCTGCACGAAGTCGCGGGCAAGCTCGATGCCTTGGCGCACGCTCATCTCGCGCGGAAGGGCGAATTCGACCTCGCGGGCAAGCTGCGCATCCTTCCTGACCTCGAACGCCTCGACATCGTTCCACAGCCGTTCGCGGTCACTCCAAGCCTCGGGTGCATTGTCCGGCAGCATGACTTCGGAATGGACGACGCCGCGCTTGGCGGAGAAATCATGGACACGGTCAAGTCGTTCGTCGCGCAGCCGCGAGGCCGAACGGTAAGCAGCGGACGCCACCGCGCTGGAGCCGGACTTGCGGCCAATGACCTTGACGTGCAGATGATAGATCGCCATCGCGACCCGATCATTTGCACGACAAAGCCCACGTCGGCACGACGTATAAGCGCGCCCTCCCTCGAAAAAGTCTCGGGAGCGACCAGCCCGTCCCGAGCCGTCCCGGCAACCCTGGAGCATTCGGCAAAGTGCTCACCTATCATCATTGCACCGACAACTCATGGAGACGACGATGCGCAAACCACGGGACTTTGATGCGGAACTGAAGGCGCTGGAGGACAGGGCGCGCGA
>NZ_JBVVQU010000155.1:0-692 GCF_055811555.1 Mesorhizobium sp. WSM4813 | reverse complement strand
TCGAGGCTTGCCAATTCACGCCTGAGCGCGACGAGCAGCCGCTGGATGCTCTTTTGCGCCTGTTTTGCCATGCTGGTGCTGGCACGGTTTTCCTCGGCCACGATCATCCGCACGATCTGGCGTCGGCGGGCGACGAGCTCGGCCAAGGCCTGGGTTTCGGCGTCAGGCAACGGGCGCAATTGCGGCTTGGTCGCAGCGATGAAGGCGGCGATGACGGCCGCATCGATCGGGTCGGTCTTGGCCCGCTTGCCGAGTGCATTGGCATAGGCGCGCACCTGCGCCGGATTGACCACGACAATCGCCAGGCCGGCGCCTGCCAAAGCGGCGACCGCCAGCCTCTCGAAGCTGCCTGTCGATTCCAATCCGACAACGGCCGGCGAAAGGGCTGCCAACCGCCGAACCAGATCTTCCACCCCGGCGTGGTCATTACCCACAGAGAACGCCTCGCCGGACGGCAAAACATGCACGTCGAGCCGGTCCTTGGAAACGTCGATGCCAACAATGATTTCCATCCTGTCCCATCCTTGCCTAATCGGGCTTCGCTTGCGGCCCAGGCGACTGTTCGGGTTCGATGGAACGGCGGACGAAGACCCTTGCTCTGCCACGGGCTCAAAGGCCCAAAGAGGGTTCGGTCTCCCGTCCGCCACCGCACCTGCTTTCATAGCAGAGTCGGCAAGAAACAAGTTACAAGG
>NZ_JBVVQU010000154.1:0-702 GCF_055811555.1 Mesorhizobium sp. WSM4813 | reverse complement strand
AAGGCGACCCGGCACAACATGCTCGTCAAGGCAGAATGCAGCTGCGGCAACGTTCGCTACTGCCGCTCCGCCGATCTCATGATGGTCTATGGCGGCGGTGTCGATCCGCTAAAGCTCAAATTCGACTGCAGTCGCTGCAAGCCGACGGTGAAGATCACTTTGCTCGAGGTGCATCCCGAGCACCTGCCCAAGCGCCTGATGATCCACAAGCCTCTCAAGATCGACGGCAAGATCCATTGGATCACCGAGCGGTTCCGAGGATGACGGATCGCCTAAAGGTCCGCCTCGCCTATCAGCGCGGCTTCCAGATAGTCGAAGGGGCACCGTGCTCGCTACCTTCGAGAACTATGTCGAGGCGTTCAAATTCGTCCGCGACCGCGGCGCTCGTGTCTGGCTAGACTGGGGCAGGACCGTGATCGCCGGCCAAACTGGACAGTACGATTTTACCGCAAGTTTCCTGCAATCTTCAGTCGGCCGCATTTTGAAGAACCAATGGGGTTCCCTCTCAGGGACCTGGTCCTGGTCAATCTCGACGTCGGATCCGCGCTTCCGACTTCATGGTGGGCAGCGCGGGAACTCCGACACGAAAGAGCAAGCCGTATTCGAGCTCGAGCGCGAGTTCACACGCTTCATTGCCGAGACGGAAAATACCGGCGCTAGTCACACCAGGGTCGGCGCTTGCCGGTCCATGGCCGCGCCGAA
>NZ_JBVVQU010000153.1:0-725 GCF_055811555.1 Mesorhizobium sp. WSM4813 | reverse complement strand
TTTTGCCGAGGATTGGCAAAGTCAAGGATGCCGATCAGTTCGCCGCGTAGCTCGGCGATGACCTCGCCTCGCTTGCTACCAGGCGAAAGAACCACCTCACCGACAAGCGAGCGCAGCGCCTCGGCTGCTTCTCGGCCGCCGATCGGATCATCGAGCACTTCAGTGAAAGCAAAAACTCTGATGCGGTAAATGTTGGCGATGTTGGGATGAACATCCGGCACATCGGCCGGTGCCTCAGCCGTGCGGCCCATGATCTCTCCCTTCTGCCGCTCCAGTTCCCCCATGCGCGCCTTCATCACCGGCTGATACATGCCGTCCTCAATCGCTGCCATGATGCCGGCAATAGCGCGCTCGACCTTCTCCAGCGCCTTGCGGTCTGCTTCCGCCTGCGCCCGCCGCTCGCGGTTGAGGCGGTTCACCTCCTCCGCATAGGCGCGCACCGCGTCTGCGACGGACTCGGCGGAAACCAGCTGGTCCTTGAGGCCGGAAAGAACCCGCTCCTCAATCCTGGCACGGACAATGGATTATTATTGCAGGTGCCGCGCCGGTGATGGTTGAGGCACCCGAAGCGGTCGCGTTGCATGAGACCATATTTGCCGCCACAGCACCCGCAACTGAGCAGGCCGGAAAGGAGCGAGACCGGTCGCCGTGCTGCGTGCAGCCTCTTCGCCCTCGCCTCCCGCACTCCGGCCGTCGTTGTCTCGAAGAGCTTGGCGATTTGCTGC
>NZ_JBVVQU010000152.1:0-761 GCF_055811555.1 Mesorhizobium sp. WSM4813 | reverse complement strand
TCGGAGACGACGAACTCGACGCCGGCGAGCCCGCGCTGCTTGAGCCCTGCCACGAACGCGCGCCAGCTCGAATGGCTCTCCCGGTTGGCCAGCTCGACGCCGAGCACCTGGCGCCGGCCCTCCCAGTCGACGCCGATCGCCACCAGCACCGCCTGGCTGGCGATCACGCCGGCTTCGCGCGCCCGCTCATAGCGCGCGTCCAGAATGAGGTACGGGTAAGGTTCGGCAAGCCGCTGCTCAAAGAACGCCTTCAGCGCTTCATCCAGCCGCGCCGTCGCCTCGCTCACCGTCGAGGCCGAGAAGGCGTGGCCGCACAGCTCCTCGGTGATCGCCTTGACCTTGCGGGTCGACACGCCTTGCACGTACATCTCGACCAGCGCCGATACCAATGCCTTCTCCGAGCGCTGATAACGCTCGAACAATTCCGTCGAGAACCGGCCGGCCCGATCCTGCGGAACGCGAAGTTCCAGGACCCCAACCCGCGTCACAAGCTTGCGCTCATAATAGCCGGACCGGTAACCAACCCGCTCCGCCCTCCGCTCGCCTTTCTCGGCCCCGATCGCCTCCGTCATCTCGGCTTCCAAAGCCTCCTGCACGACAGTCTGCAAAACTCTGCGGAAGCCGTCCTCATCCGACAACAGCAACGCTTTCAACTCGCCTTTGCTCAGTCTAACTTCTCGCTTGGTCATGGCACTTCCCCTTCCACGGGAATCGGTGATCGCAACGTCACCAGCGTGCCATGGCCGCCCCTCGCCTCAGAG
>NZ_JBVVQU010000151.1:0-769 GCF_055811555.1 Mesorhizobium sp. WSM4813 | reverse complement strand
GGGATTCCCGAATCACGACAATTTTGATTCAACCTGCTGGCTGGGAAGGAGGCCAGCCAGGATGGCGTCATCATATTCGCAGGACTTGCGGGATCGTGTGATCGAAGCAGTCGAGAAGGAAGGTATGAGTCGGCGTGCTGCGGCACGGCGGTTCGGGGTCAGCGACTCAGCGGCGATCAAATGGCTGCAGCATTGGCAGCGCACGGGCAGTCGCAAGCCCGTGGGGACGGGCGGCCACCGGCCTTCCGCGCTTAAGCCGCACCGCGACTTCCTGGAGGCAGCGCGGACGGACAAGCCCGACATCACGCTGGAAGCGCTCGGCCGCCGCCTTTTAGCCGAACGCGGCGTAAAGGCTGATACCTCGATGCTGAGCCGCTTCCTGCGGCGCGAGGGGATCACATTTAAAAAAAGACGCTGGTCGCGCGCGAACGGGACCGCCCGGACGTAAGCCGCCGCCGCAGCCAGTGGCACAAATATCAGAGCCGGATCGATCCTGCCCGGCTGGTCTTCATCGATGAGACCTGGGCCAAGACCAACATGACACGCACTCATGGCTGGGCACCACGCGGCGAACGGCTTGTCGACAAGGTGCCGCACGGCCATTGGAAGACCACAACCTTCCTCGCGGGGCTGCGCCATGATCGCATCACTGCACCTTGCCTGTTCGATGGACCGATCAATGGCGAGCGCTTCCTGGCCTATGTCGAACAGGTACTCGTCCCAACTCTCCAGCCAGGCGACATCGTCATCCTGGACAATCTTGGCTCGC
>NZ_JBVVQU010000150.1:0-809 GCF_055811555.1 Mesorhizobium sp. WSM4813 | reverse complement strand
TGATTCAAGACTGCTTTTGGAGGCAGCCTTGGGTGTAATGGATCGGTTGATATTGAGTGACGCGGCGTGGGATAGGATGTCGCCGCTGATCATCGGGCGTCCTGATCAGAAGGGCTCGACGGGCCGCGATAATCGGATGTTCGTCGAGGCGGTCCTATGGATTGTGCGAACGGGCTCTCCCTGGCGCGATCTTCCCGATGTATTCGGCGATTGGAACAGCGTATTCCGCCGCTTCAGTCGGTGGAGCAGCAAGGGTATCTGGTGGCGCATCTTCGAGGCGATGTCCGATGATCCGGACTTCGAATATCTAATCATCGATTCCACCATCGTCCGAGCCCACCAACATGCGGCTGGGGCCAAAAAAGGGGGTCTGAAGATCAAGCCCTTGGTCGCTCCCGCGGCGGCTTGAGCACCAAGATACACATGGCCGTTCGCGGATTGGGGTGCCCTGTGCGGTTCACGCTTACTGCAGGGCAAAAGGGCGATGCGCCGCAAGCCGCAGCCTTGATCGAAGGACTGTCCGCCGACGTGGTCATGGCCGACACCGCCTATGACGCCGACTATTTACGCCAAGCCATCGCCGCCAAGAATGCAGTTGCCGTCATACCCAACAATCCATCGCGCTCACTCAAATATCCGCTCGACAAGCACCTCTATGCCCAGCGTCATCTCGTCGAGTGCTGCTTCTCCAAGCTCAAGCAGTTCCGCCGGGTCGCAACCCGCTTCGAGAAAACCGCCCGCAATTACCGCGCCGTTGTCACTCTCGCGGCTATTGTCCTATGGTTGCGGTAACTGTCCACACGGCCTAG
>NZ_JBVVQU010000149.1:0-812 GCF_055811555.1 Mesorhizobium sp. WSM4813 | reverse complement strand
TCGCATGGAGATTGGGCAATGGATGTGACGACGCAAATCATCAGGCACGTTGTCAATTCGAGTTTGGAGATGATCCCTGTGACGGCGATCGAACGTGCGAAGCTCTCGATCCTCGACACGATTGCGTGCGCGATCGGCGGATCGAATGATCCTATTGCGCAGTTCGCTCGCCAACTGGGCGCATTGTCGGGTGGCAAGCCAGAATGCACCGTTTGGATTTCCGGAGAGAAGCTTCCCTCCAGCTTGGCGGCACTTGTTAATGCGACTACAGCCAGAGCACTTGATTTTGATGAGACATATGAGATTGGTATCAACGGTTGCCACGCAAGCGCATATGATGTGGCGCCAGCGCTGGCACTTGCTCAACGTGACCCCTCCATTAGCGGAAGCGAATTGCTGTCCGCCCTCGCGACGGCTATTGATCTGCACATCCGTTTAGCGCGAAGCATCACAACCAACGCCATAGATACAGGCCGCGACAACATGGTCGCTGTCTGGGGCGCCACGGCAGTTAGTGCAAAGTTGCTGCGGCTCGACGAAGAGAAGACGCGCAATGCGTTCGGTATCGCTTACGCCCACTCCGCTGGCGAATTTCAGATGTATGAAGAAAGTGCCCATACCGTGGCGCTCCAGCAGGGATTGCGGGCTCGCTCCGGTGTTGAGTCAGCCCTATCAGCTATGGTGGGCTTCAACGGCCCGCGGGAGCCGTTCTTTGGGAAGTATGGTTTCTACAAGGCCTTCGAACCAGCTTATAACCTTGATTTGCTTATGAACAAACTCGGCCGCGACTATGTGAACGCCTTCATTAGCTT
>NZ_JBVVQU010000148.1:0-869 GCF_055811555.1 Mesorhizobium sp. WSM4813 | reverse complement strand
TAGCAGCCACTGGCTTTCTCTGCCTGGGCGTTCTCGTCTTCTCACTGCAGGACGTGATCCTGAAGGGCCTCTCGGACACCTATCCCGTTACGCAAGCGATGACTGTTCGATCAATCGTCGCATTGCCCATTCTGCTGGTGCTGGTAGGCGCGACCGCCAGACTACGGTCTATTTTCTCAAAGCGAGCCGGGCTACTCGCCATCCGAGCGGTAATCTCGCTGGGAGCATACCTCTTCTATTATCTCTCGATCGCAGCGCTTCCTCTGGCCGATGCTGTCGCACTCTTTTTCGTCGCCCCGCTCATCATTGCAGGTCTCGGGATTCTCTTCCTCGGAGAGCGGCCTCACACCGCAACCCTGATCGCGCTCATTGTCGGTCTGCTCGGCGTCATCATAACGCTACAACCGGGTCTTGCTGTCTTCGAATGGGCAGCTGCGTTGACCCTCCTGGCTGCTGCTCTGTACTCGTCGGCCCAGGTCTTGGCGAGGAAGCTTGGCGACAGCGAGGTCGCCGCGGTTATCACCTTCTATCAGAACCTGGCCTTCCTCACCGGCGCGCCGGCGCTGGCGGCGCTTGTGAGCTTGGGCGGCCTTGAAGACGCCAATCATCCAAGTCTTGCCTTCCTCACGCGCCCATGGGTCTGGCCTTCGCTCCAGGATACTTTGCTGATGGCCGGCTGCGGTGTGATCGCATCTGCCGGAATGACATTGCTTTCCCAGGCTTACCGCCTTGCCCCAGCAGGCAACGTTGCGGTCTTCGAGTACACCGCCATCATCTGGGTTCCGCTTTGGGGGCTGCTGTTTTTCGACGAGGTGCCGAAGATCACCACCGTTCTCGGCGCAGTTTTGATCTGCGGAGCGGGGCTGTTC
>NZ_JBVVQU010000147.1:0-870 GCF_055811555.1 Mesorhizobium sp. WSM4813 | reverse complement strand
GCCTCGACCTTGGCGTGTTGTGGGCGGCGATCGGCCGGAGCGAGCGCATGATCTCCCGACGTACCCGTCCGGCATCCAGCATGCAGTCGACGATCGCATGACAGCCTGGTTCCATGTCTCTTGGCGCGATGTGTTTTCGCTCGCTTTAACAAATGAGCATGCACTCTGGTCCGGACAGGCTTATGAAATTGGTTGCCGTGGTGTCAGCGCACGTCGTGCTCCTGCCCAGCAAGGAGGAGCACATGAGAAAGCCACTAGCACTGATTGTTGAGGACGAGCCGATGATCGTCGTTGACATCGAGGCGTCCCTTAAACAGGCTGGCTTTGCGGTAGCTTCAGAGCCGAGTTGCGTTCGTGCAAGACAACTTTTGGCCCTGGTTGAGCCGGACGTCGTTATACTGGACGTGCTCTTGCAGGACGGCGTCAGCTCGTCGGTTGCTGAAGAACTCGTGGCCCGCAACATCCCCTTTGTGATTTATAGTGCCACGGACATCGAGGGCCGAGGTGAGGCCTTCAAGGCCGGAACTTTTGTCGAGAAACCTGCCGATGATTCCGTGCTCGTAGCTTTGGCGAGTTCGATGGCCAGGGCATCCGCTGCTGGCGAACACGCTTCCATCTGGATAAAATCTAGGCAAGTCGGTACAGTGTGAGATCGCCAGCCACACACAATTGGCGCTGACGCTTGGGAGCGACCACCGGACTCCTGCCCCAAACGTAAGGCATTGTCTGGCAGAAGAAGCAGGGCGGGCCCGCCTGCCAGACGACTATGTACGCTCACTTGCGCAGGAAACAGGTGCCACCGAGCAGCAAATACGCGACATTGTATCGCTGATCGGACTTGATCGTGCCTCGATCCTGAGAGAAGCGCGT
>NZ_JBVVQU010000146.1:0-910 GCF_055811555.1 Mesorhizobium sp. WSM4813 | reverse complement strand
GGCAGGGGAATCGCGTTTGAGTAGATGGGAAATTGCTTGCCAATTGGCGGGTTGTGGATTCTTGGGAGGACTCCGTTATTGTGGAGCTCTCGATGGAAACGATCCAGGCTGTGTTTGGTCATCTCGATCCGCGCGACCAGAACGCTCGACACGATTTTTGCGAGATACTGTTCATTGCCTTCGCTGCGATGCTGTGCGGCTCCAAGAATTGCTCCGACATCTGGCGCTTTGGGCAGGAAAAGGAAGCGATGCTGCGAAATGTGCTCACGCTGGCGCATGGCATCCCGTCGCACGACACCTTCTCGGCGCTGTTTCGCAAGCTTGTCCCTACGGCGTTCGCCGAGGCCTTCGCCGGCTTCATGCGCCATGTCGCGAGCGCTTCCGGCGGCGCGGGGCAGATCGCCATCGACGGCAAGTCGATGCGTGGCGCCTTCGAGAAGGGCCGCCAGTTCGCGCCGCGCATGATGGTGTCGGCCTGGGGCGCGCAGTTGCGCATGACGTTGGCGGCCTTGCCGGCACAGGGCGGCAACGAGGCCAGGGCGGCCATCGAACTGTTGCGCCTGATCGACCTGCGCGGCGCCGTGATTACGGCCGATGCGCTGCATTGCTCGACCCGCATGTCCGAGGAGATCACGCGGCGCGGCGGCGACTATGTGCTGGCCCTGAAAGGCAATCAGGGGCTGCTTCTGGCCGATGCCGAGCGCCTCATCGCCGGTCGCCCAACGCCCAAGGCGGCGCTGGCCGTTACCGAGGAGGTGAGCCACGGGCGCCTGGAGCGGCGGGCGGCGCGTGTCGTGCGTGCGCCGGGGCTTGGCCGCAAGCACGGCTTTGCCGGCCTCGCAGCCATCGGCGAGGTCAAGCGCACGCGTGTGACCGATGGCAAACGGGAGGAAGAGTGCTGTCTCTATGT
>NZ_JBVVQU010000145.1:0-968 GCF_055811555.1 Mesorhizobium sp. WSM4813 | reverse complement strand
AGGGCGTCATCGACGCGGTCCTTCTTTTCCTTGACTTCGATCTCGGTCGCACCGCCGACGCGGATGACGGCAACGCCGCCCGCCAGCTTGGCGAGACGTTCCTGCAGCTTCTCCTTGTCGTAGTCCGAGGTGGTCTCCTCGATCTGCTGCTTGATCTGGGCGACGCGGCCCTGGATCTCGGCCTTCTTGCCGGCGCCGTCGACGATGGTGGTGTTCTCCTTGGAGATCGACACCTTCTTGGCGCGGCCGAGCATGTTGAGGCCGACATTCTCGAGCTTGATGCCGAGGTCTTCGGAAATGACCTGGCCACCGGTGAGGATGGCGATGTCTTCCAGCATGGCCTTGCGGCGATCACCGAAGCCCGGCGCCTTGACGGCGGCGATCTTCAGGCCGCCACGCAGCTTGTTGACGACCAGCGTGGCCAGAGCCTCGCCTTCGACGTCTTCCGAGATGATGACCAGCGGCTTCGAGGTCTGCACGACAGCCTCGAGGATTGGCAGCATGGCCTGCAGGTTGGAGAGCTTCTTCTCGTGGAGAAGGATGTAGGCGTCTTCCAGATCCGCAACCATCTTGTCGGCGTTGGTGACGAAGTAGGGCGAGAGATAGCCGCGGTCGAACTGCATGCCTTCGACGACTTCGAGTTCGGTCTCGGCGGTCTTGGCTTCCTCGACCGTGATGACGCCCTCATTGCCGACCTTCTGCATCGCTTCGGCGATCATCGAGCCGACCGAGGCATCGCCATTGCCGGCGATGGTGCCGACCTGGGCAACCTCTTCCGAGGTCTTGATCTTCTTGGCGTTCTTGATCAGCGTCGAGACGACGTCGCCGACAGCGAGGTCGATGCCGCGCTTCAGGTCCATCGGGTTCATGCCGGCGGCAACCGCCTTGTGGCCTTCCTGGACGATCGACTGCGCCAGAACGGTCGCGGTCGTGGTGCCGTCGCCGGCGATGTCGTTGGTCTTCGAAGC
>NZ_JBVVQU010000144.1:0-1049 GCF_055811555.1 Mesorhizobium sp. WSM4813 | reverse complement strand
CTAGAGCACGTCCCGTGATCGATGAATCGATTGTGATGTGACGACGAGCTTCTCCGGTGATTCAACATCCACCTTGATGGAGGTGGATGATGGGAAAAGCACTGAGTGGGGATCTGCGGTCCCGGGTTTTGAAAGCTTCGGATGCCGGCATGTCGGCCCGACAGGCGGCGGCACGGTTTGGGGTCGGCATATCGAGCGCGATCCGCTGGATTGCGCGGGCCAGGATCGGCGAACTGTCGCCGCGCCCGCAGGGCCGCCGCCGCGCGTCCAGCCTGGATGCGCATGACGCCTTCATTTTCGGGCTGATCGAGGAGCGCAAGGACATCACGTTGAACGAGATGGTGGCGCGTCTGGAGGTCGAGCAGTCTTTTCGGATCAGCCGCAGCGCCTTGAGCGCCTGGCTCGGCCGGCACGGCTGGACATTCAAAAAAAGTCCGCGCACGCACTGGAGCAGGATCGCCCCGACGTCCTGAAGCGACGCCGGGACTGGTTCGACGGCCAGCTCGACCTCGATCCAACGAAGCTGGTCTTCATCGATGAGACCGGACTGTCGACGAAGATGGCCCGCCTGCGCGGACGAGCCCCACGCGGCGAGCGCTGCCGGGCCGGCGTGCCCCATGGTCATTGGAAGACCACCACCTTCACCGGCGCATTGCGGCTGACCGGCATGACCGCCCCCTTCGTCTACGACGGCGCCATGAACGGCACCGTGTTCCTGGCGTATGTCGACCAGGTGCTGGTTCCCACACTCGAACCCGGCGACGTCGTCGTGATGGACAACCTGCCTGCCCACAAGGCCGCCGGCGTCCGCGACGCGATCGAGACGGCGGGGGCGAGCCTGCTCTATCTCCCGCCCTATAGCCCAGACTTCAATCCCATCGAAAACGCCTTCGCCAAGCTCAAGGCGCTGATGCGGGCAAAGGCCGAGCGGACAATCAGCGCACTGTGGGACGCAGTCGGCGCGATCCTCGAACGCTTCACCCCAGCCGAATGCGCCAACTACTTCAAGGCAGCTGGATACGACCCAGATTAAACAGGACGCGCTCTAG
>NZ_JBVVQU010000143.1:0-1056 GCF_055811555.1 Mesorhizobium sp. WSM4813 | reverse complement strand
TAGAGCGTCGGACGCTCAGGTTGAATCGAGAGGGGATTCCAGTGAGGCGACGTTCGTGATTCACTTCCTGTAGGAGGTGATTTGCGATGCCCAAGCCCTATTCGATCGATCTGCGTGAACGTGTAGTCGGGTATGTCGAAGCCGGCCATTCACGGCGCTCGGCTGCGGCGCATTTTGGTGTATCGGTTTCGTTCGTCGTGATCCTGGTGAGGAACTATCGAAAGACCGGGAGCCTGGTGCCCAAGGCCAGTGGTGGCCGACGCCATTGCAAGCTCGACCCGCATCGCCAGTTTCTGCTTGGCCATGTAGCCGAGAAGGACGATATCACCATGCCGGAGCTTGCCGCCGAACTGGCCGCAGCTGCAGGCGTCGAGATCGCTCCCGCCTCGATCTCGCGTTGGCTCATCAGGAACGGCTACCGCTTCAAAAAAAACGCTGCAGGCCAGCGAGCAAGATCGTCCCGACATCAGCAAGGCGCGGCGGGAATGGCAGGCCAAGCGCCAGCCACGAATGCGGCTTGAGCCGCATCGGCTGGTGTTCATCGACGAAACCGGAACCACTACGAAGATGACGCGGCCGCGCGGCCGCTGCCTGAAAGGCCAACGGCTGCGCTCAAAGGCACCGTTCGGACACTGGAAGACGCAGACCTTCATCGCCGGGCTGCGCTGTCATGGGCTCACCGCCCCTTTCGTCGTCGACACGCCGATGAACCGGCGCATCTTCGAGACCTATGTCGAAACGCAACTCGCTCCGACGCTGGAAAAGGGTGATATCGTCATTCTCGACAATCTCGCTGCCCACAAGAGTCAGACCGCCGAGGCCGCGATACGGGCCAAGGGCGCATGGCTGCTCTTCCTGCCGCCCTACAGCCCGGACCTCAACCCGATCGAAATGGCCTTCGCCAAGCTCAAGGCGCATCTGCGCGCAAAGGCCATCAGAACCATCGACGCTCTGTGGCAGGCAATCGGCGATATCTGCAATCTGTTCTCGCCAGTTGAATGCAGAAACTACTTCACAGCAGCAGGGTATGGACTCACTTGAACGTCCGATGCTCTA
>NZ_JBVVQU010000142.1:0-1165 GCF_055811555.1 Mesorhizobium sp. WSM4813 | reverse complement strand
GGCCCCGGCGGGATGAGCCTGCGCTCGGCGGCCGCCTGGGCCGGGATGAACGATGTTGCGAGCCTTTCCGATGTTGCTCTTTTGAAGCGCTTGCGTGGAGCGGCCGATTGGCTTGGCTGCATTGCAGGCGCCTTGCTGGAAAACGCTTGTGTCAAAAGTACCGCGGCGACGGAGCGGCGGCTGCGCGTCGTCGATGGCAGTTCGATCTCGCACCCCGGCAGTGCCGGCACGGACTGGCGGCTGCACGCCACCTACGAACCTGCGCTTGCGCGGTTCACGCATCTGGAGATTAGCGACGCTCGCGGCGGTGAAGGCTTCTTTCGTGTTCCGCTTCGCCAAGGCGACATCGTTGTTGGCGATCGCGCCTACGCTCGTACCCCGTCCCTTGAAAAGGTGGTGGCGGCGGGCGGCGACTTCATCGTGCGCACGGGCTGGAACAGTGTTCGGCTGACCACGCCCGAAGGGCAACGGGTCGACTGGAACGCCATCTTTGAGCTCTTGCAGCCCGGTGAAGTTTGCGAGATGAGCGTGCTCCTGGAGCATTCAGGCCGCACAAGCAAGGGTCGAGGCAAGCCGCTCTTGCCGGCGAGGCTCATCGTCAAGCGCAAGGATGAGGAGGCCACGCAAAAAGCACAGAAGGCGGCAAGCCGAGGGCATCAGCGACGTGGCAGCAAGAGGCTGCACCCGATGACCCTCACCGCAGCAGGCTTCGTCATGCTGCTGACGTCGATCCCAGCCGATGAATTGGCGGCCGACGAGGTTCTGCAAACCTATCGGCTGCGCTGGCAAGTCGAACTCGCCTTCAAGCGGCTCAAGAGTGGAATGGGTATCCATAAGCTTCCCGCACGCGATGAGCGGCTCGCTCGAAGCTGGCTGACAGCCCATCTGATCCTGGCGCTGATGATCGACGAGGCCGTCACCGACGTTCTCGACTCTCCCCCCTGTGAAGATGAAACCACCCACAGCCCAATCGCTGTCCCTTTGGCGGCTGCATAGTCTCCTGCGTCCTGCAATCCTCAACGCCATACTGATCGTGATGCGGCCGGGAAAAATCGTGGCGCGCTTTGCCGAAATCATCCGCCACGTCTGCGATCCACCGAGGCGACGAAAAAGCCAATCCGCCGCAGCAAGGATAACGCTCGTGCCCTAAGTTAGCGCCTATGGG
>NZ_JBVVQU010000141.1:0-1177 GCF_055811555.1 Mesorhizobium sp. WSM4813 | reverse complement strand
ATGGCAAAAGGTAAATTCGAGCGTACAAAGCCTCATGTGAACATCGGCACGATTGGCCATGTCGATCATGGCAAGACGTCGCTGACGGCGGCGATCACCAAGTATTTTGGCGAATACAAGCGCTACGACCAGATCGATGCGGCGCCCGAAGAGAAGGCGCGCGGCATCACCATCTCGACGGCGCATGTCGAATACGAGACGGCCAACCGCCACTACGCCCATGTCGACTGCCCCGGCCACGCCGACTATGTGAAGAACATGATCACCGGTGCCGCGCAGATGGACGGCGCGATCCTGGTTGTGTCGGCCGCAGATGGCCCGATGCCGCAGACCCGCGAGCACATCCTGCTGGCCCGTCAGGTCGGCGTGCCGTCGATCGTGGTGTTTTTGAACAAGGTCGACCAGGTCGACGACGCCGAGCTGCTCGAACTGGTCGAGCTCGAGGTGCGTGAGCTCCTGACCAAGAACGAGTTCCCCGGCGACGACATTCCGATCGTCAAGGGTTCGGCACTTGCCGCTTTGGAAGACACCGACAAGAAGATCGGCGAGGATTCGATCCGCGAATTGATGGCTGCGGTCGACGACTACATCCCGACGCCGGTTCGTCCGCTCGACAAGCCGTTCCTGATGCCGATCGAGGACGTGTTCTCGATCTCGGGCCGCGGCACGGTTGTGACCGGCCGCGTCGAGCGTGGCGTGGTCAAGGTCGGCGAGGAGCTGGAGATCATCGGCATCCGTCCGACGACCAAGACGACCTGCACCGGCGTCGAGATGTTCCGCAAGCTGCTCGACCAGGGCCAGGCCGGCGACAACATCGGCGCGCTGCTGCGCGGTGTTGACCGTGAAGGTGTCGAGCGCGGCCAGGTTCTGGCCAAGCCGGGTACGGTCAAGCCGCACAAGAAGTTCGTCGCCGAAGCCTACATCCTGACCAAGGACGAAGGTGGCCGTCACACGCCGTTCTTCACCAACTACCGTCCGCAGTTCTATTTCCGCACCACCGACGTGACCGGCATCGTGTCGCTGCCGGAAGGCACCGAGATGGTGATGCCGGGCGACAACATCACCGTCGATGTCGAGCTGATCGTGCCGATCGCCATGGAAGAGAAGCTGCGCTTCGCCATCCGTGAAGGCGGCCGCACCGTCGGTGCCGGCATCGTCGTCACCATCAAAGAGTAAT
>NZ_JBVVQU010000140.1:0-1183 GCF_055811555.1 Mesorhizobium sp. WSM4813 | reverse complement strand
CGCGTCGCCGGCGTCATCGACAAGCTGCCGGTCAAGCAGGGACAGCGCGTCAAGACCGGCGACCTCGTGCTGATGCTTGCCGCCGAGGAAAAGCTTTCGGCGGTCAGCAACGCCAAGCAGCTTCTGGTCCAGCGTCAGGCCGAACTCGATGCAGCATTGCGGCTGATGAAAACCGGCAATCTGCCCAAGCTGCAGCTCGATACGGCTCGCTCCAACCTGACGCTGGCCCAGTCGCACCTGGAAGCCGCGCAGGCCGAGCTCGACCGCAACGAAGTGAAGGCGCCGTTCGACGGCGTCATCGACCGGGTGCCGGTGGAGCTTGGCAGTTCGGTGATGCAGGGCGGCGAAGTGGCGACCATTTTGAGCCTCGATCCGGTGATCGCCCGCGGCGAGGTTAGCGAACGCGATCTCGGCTATCTAAAGATCGGCGACAAGGCGAATGTACGGTTGGTCAGCGGCCAGAATGTCGAGGGCACCGTGCGCTATATCAGCCGCGACGCCTCGTCCGCCACCCGCACCTTCCGCGTGGAGATCGCAATCCCCAACCCCGAGGGCACTATTCCGGCCGGGATGACCGCCGAGATCGCGCTGAGCGCACAGCCGACCGACGCAGTCATGCTGCCGCGCTCCGTGGTGACGCTCGGCGACAAGGGCGACCTTGGCATCCGCGCCGTCGACAAGGACGACAAGGTCGTGTTCTTCCCGATCGATCTGGTCGACGATACGCCAACCGGCCTGGTGCTTGGCGGCATCCCTGCCGGTGCGCGCATCATCGTCGCCGGCCAGGAACTGGTGAGGGAAGGCGAAGCGGTCAAGCCGGTCGAGGCCGACCAGGCGACCATCCAGAAGCTGTTGGGCGAAGCGACGGCCGGGACGCAGTAATCATGGATATCGTCAAACTCGCAATCAACAACGCCCGGCTGACGATTTCGGTCCTGGTCTTCCTCATCCTGGCGGGTGCGGTCGCCTACCAGTCGACGCCGAAGGAAGCGGAACCCGACGTCCCGATTCCGATGATGTATGTCAGCCTGATCTATCAGGGCATCTCGCCTGAGGATTCGGAACGCCTTCTGCTGCGGCCAATGGAAGCCAAGCTGAAAAGCCTCAAAGGTCTCAAGGAGATGCGTTCGGCCGCCTTCCAGGGTGGCGGTTACGTGCTGGTCGAATTCCACCCGCAGACGGA
>NZ_JBVVQU010000139.1:0-1220 GCF_055811555.1 Mesorhizobium sp. WSM4813 | reverse complement strand
TGTCGGTAGCTTTTCAAGTTGTCCGGTTTTGGTAGCACGTCACATGTCCGCTTCTGTTTCTGTCCGGTGGGCCGCTGCGGTCAGGCGCGTCAGCGGCTGTCCACAGGGTCCATTGGATGGAGCGACGTCGAAGCGGTTCACGCTGCGCTCCTGAGCAGGGGTAGAGCTTGTGGGGCGCCGTCGGCCTGGTAGCGGGCGATGGCGCGCGGCCCGTGGAAGACGGCGAGCGCGCCGTCCGGATACTGGCGCACTTTCACCCGCGCTTTCACATAGTGATGACGCAAGGGACTTTCAGGCAGTTGCAGGACGAGCCGGCCCCACGAAACCGTGTTGTCGCGGGCGACGACACGTTCCTCTTCGACGCACAGGATCTCGGCCAGCAGCGCCGGGTCGGCGGCCACGAAGGCGCTTTCGGCGATCTCGGGCGGCTTGGCGAACCGGGCGTTGTGGGCCGGCACATAGACCTCGGCCAGAAAGCGGTTGGCCGTGTCGACGTCGCCAATCCCGGCCAGCTTCAATTCCTTGGGCAGACGATCCTGCAGCGTGGCGAACATGCGCTCCGAGCGGCCGCGCGCTTCGGGCGAATAGGCAGGGATATGCTCGATGCCAAGGCGTTCCAAAGCCCGGCCGACCTGGGTCAGCCGGCTCTTGTCCACCTTCTCGCCGGCCTTGAGCGTCACGAAATAGTGGCTGCCGCGATCCGTGTAGAGGCTCGACGGCAATCCCTTGGCCGCAAAGGTCTCCATCAGTCCCAGCAGGCTCGACGCCGTGCCCTCTTCCTCGACCAGGACGGCCGAGTAGGTCGTGCTCGTCGCATCATCCATCGTCACGATCAGGTCGAGCGGCGGCTGGCCTTCCACCCAGGCATGCCGGCTGCCGTCCTGGTGCAGCATCATCCCCTCGCACGGCTTCCTTTCCCGCTTGCGCCGGTGAGCACCGCGACGCTTCGCCCGTCCCACCAGCCCCGCCGCGTGCAGCTGCGTCTTGATGAAGGTGTAGCCCCAGCTGAAGTCGTGATCGCGCAGCAGGTGCTCGTGAAAATGCTTCACATTCCATCCAAGGTAGCGGTGACGATAAAGCATCAGCATCTCCTCGATCGCCTCCGCCGGAACCCGGCGCGTCGAAATCTTGCCCAAGCGCCGATCGAGCAAGCCAGCTTCCCCAGCCTCTTCGTACCGGTCCCGGTAACGCCGGAACTGCCGTTCCGACATGCCGAGCAA
>NZ_JBVVQU010000138.1:0-1273 GCF_055811555.1 Mesorhizobium sp. WSM4813 | reverse complement strand
CGCAGGGCTCCGAATCCAGGTTAACGGCGTAGGTCGCCGAGGATTGCGGCGAGGTAGTCGGTGCTCCAGCCTGCCTTTTTGCGTCTGAGTTTGATGGAGTGCTTGTCGCTGACGGCTCTGACGAGGTTGAGAGCGAAATGGCGCACGATGGCCATGTTGAGAGCGCCGTGGCCTTTTCTGAGACGCGACTGGTCGTCGTTGAAGACGACGTCGAGGGTCCAGTGCAGAGCGTTCTCGACCAGCCAGTGGCCGCGCACGGCATGAGCGGCCCGTTCGGCGGTCAGCTTGGCGGAGGCGATAAAGTATCGCGTGTCGAAGCGGCTTTTGTCCTTCAGTCCAGTGCGCGAGCTGACGCGCACGATGGTTGTGGCGTCTGGCAGGCGCAGTTCACCGGGAAAGCGGCGCTGGCCTTCGAGCCAGCCAGTCTCGCGCGAGACGGTGACGGTGCGCTCCTCGATGCGGCCATGGCCCTTGTCGAGATCGACGAAGCTGTCGAGGCAATCGGCTGGAGCGTCGTCGAAATAGCGCTCGATCTCGGCTCTGAGCGTCGGCTGGTTGGCCTTGACGGCGAGCAGGTAGTCGGCGCCGGCATCCCTGATGGTGGTAGCAATGGCGGCATTGGTGGCGATGGCGTCGATCGAGACGAGCGTGCCCTTGAGGCCGTCATTTGCCGCCAGGCGCTCGACAAGCACCGGGATCGCGGTCGTCTCGTTGCTCTTGTCACTGACGGCCTCCTGTCCGAGCACGAGACGGGCAGTGGTGGCGAAGGCCGAGACCAGATGCAGCGGGGCCTTGCCAGCGCCGCGATCGTGGCTGCGCCGTGACGTCTTGCCGTCGATGGCGACGAAGTCCGGCTTGTCGGGCCATGTCTGGCGCACCCATGCGGTGAAGGCGGCTGAGAACAGGCCGGGATCGATGCGGTTCATCAGCATGGTCAGCCAGCGCCCGCCCGGCACGCCGTGATGATAGGGCAAATAGCGGCGCAGGAAGTCGAGACGCGCCGCGCCCCAATCGGCAATCAGATCATAGTCGTCGCAGTCGCAGATCGTGCCGCAGACAACCAGAAGCAGGACTTCCGGCAGCGGATGCGCCACCCGCCATGGCTCGCGCGGGTCTTCGATCGCGGCGAAATGCTCCAGAAGCGCCTTCAGGCGCGGCTTCTCAAATCCTTCGAGGGCGGCAAGGGTCATGGCAGGGCTCCGAATCATCGAAGCCCCATGGAATCAGATCAACCGCAATCCCTAAAGTGCGTTAACCCGAGTTCGTAGCCCTG
>NZ_JBVVQU010000137.1:0-1278 GCF_055811555.1 Mesorhizobium sp. WSM4813 | reverse complement strand
TGTCCGAACCGGATAGATAGGTAACAGAATGGACCGATTGCATGGGTGACAGTTTTCTTGTCCGCCGGGAGGACCGGCGATGGTTTGGCGAGAGACTGGCATCATGGATGAGCGGCTTCGGTTTGTTGTGGAGTGCCTGGCGGGTGATGAGACGATGACGCAGCTGTGTGCTGACTTCGGGGTGTCGCGCAAGATCGGCTACAAATGGCTGGGACGGTACCGGGAGTTCGGCCCGGAAGGTTTGCATGACCTGCCGCGGGCGCCGCTCAATCATGGCCGGGCGACGGCCCTGGATCTGGTGGAGCGGATCGTTGCGGCGAAGGAGACGCACCCGCTGTGGGGGCCGAAGAAGATCATGGCGCGGCTCAGGCGCACCGCTCCGGAGTTGGCCTGGCCGTCGGCCTCGACGGCTGGTGCGATCCTTGCGCGGCACGGGCTTGTCAGCGTCCGCAAGCGGGCACGGCTGCGAGCCTGTGGCAACGGACCATGGCCGCAAGCCGAGGAGCCGAACGCGGTGTGGACGGGCGATCACAAAGGCTGGTTCCGGACCCGTGACGGGTGGCGCTGCGAACCGTTGACGGTGATGGATGCGTCGAGCCGCTACCTGTTGGCGCTCGAAGCGACGGGCTCGACGGCGGATGAGGAGGCCTGGCCGGTGTTCGAGCGGCTGTTTGAGGCGCATGGCCTGCCGGATCGGCTCAGAAGCGACAATGGCCCGCCTTTCGCGTCGGCCGGCGTCACCGGGCTGACGCCGCTTTCGGTGCGCTTCATCAAGCTCGGCATCACGCTGGAGCGGATCGCGCCCGGCAAGCCGCAGCAGAACGGACGCCACGAGCGCTTCCACCTGACCATGCTGCCGCTGGCCAAGGCGCCGGACGCCGACAGAATGGCCCAGGGCCAGGCCTTCGAGGCCTTCCGGCGCGCCTACAATGAGGAGCGTCCGCATGAGGCGCTGGCCATGGACACCCCGGCGCAGCATTACCGCTCCTCGCCGCGCGCTATGCCCGCGACACCGCCCGAGCCCGACTATCCGGCCGAGGCGGCGGTGCGCAGCGTGCGCCACAGTGGCGAGATCAGGTGGAACGGTGGCTTCGTCTACGTTTCCAAGACGCTGGCCGGCGAAGCCGTCGCCGCCGCCGAAACCGAGGATGGTCAATGGGCGCTCAGCTTCCATGCCCACCCGCTCGGCATCCTCGACACCAGGCGCATGAAGCTTGTCCGCCGCAGCGCCGCGCCAACCAAACCGCTTGGCGCTGCGGCGGACAGCACAGGGGGAAA
>NZ_JBVVQU010000136.1:0-1300 GCF_055811555.1 Mesorhizobium sp. WSM4813 | reverse complement strand
TGTCCAGCCCGGAGACATAGGTAACAGAATGTACCTAAGACATGGGTGACAACCCCGTGCCGAACGGGTTGTCGATGGTCTGCAAGGTCCTCTGTTCAAGGTCGATATATCCCAGATCATAGTGCATGAAGCTCAACAGCCAAATGCCATCGTCGACTTCCTTGATTCCGAGCCTCTGACCGGCGAGCACGGTCGAGACGTTGATCTTCTTCCTATGCATACAGATGCGGCCGCAGGCGGTGACGAGGATGTCGCGGTCGTGGAAGGGATATTCCAGCTCCGGCAGACCCTGATAGGCTCCTGAGGAAGCCGTGTAGAGCTCGCCCGGGGTGCGCATGGCGAGCGCCTCGTGAGGGCGCTCTTCGTTGAACTCGCTGACGAAAGCGTCGAATCTCGCCTGCTGCTGCAGGATGTTCATGCCGGGCGGCCTCGTCGTCTCCTTCTTGAGGGTCAGATGCAGCGCTCGTGGCGGCCGTTCTGCTGCGGGTTGCCCGGTTGGATGCGTTCAACCGCAATCCCGAGCCTCAGCCAGAACACCGACAGCTTCGAGAGGTTATAGAGCCCGTTGGGCGAGGCGAAGGGCAGCCCGTTGTCGCTTCGGATGGCGAGCGGCAGTCCACATTCCTTGAAGAGGCGGACAAAGGTTTCGATGACCGGCTCTTCCTTCGTCGATTCAAGGGCTTCGCAGGCCAGCACATAGCGTGAGACCTGGTCGGTGACCGTCAGGGGGTAACAGTAGCGACCGTCGCCGAGCCTGAACTCGCCCTTGAAGTCCGTGCACCACAGATCATTGGGCGCGGCGGCTTGCGAAAGCGGCGTGCCCACGGCCTTGTTCGCCCGGTTCCTCTTGCGGGCCTGGCTCACAAGGCCGTGGCGGTCGAGCACCGCATGGACAGTGCTCCTTGCCGGTATCCGGACATCGCCGGCCAGCTTGCGCACCAGCAGTTCGCGTATCTTCCTAGCGCCCCAGTGCGGCTTCTCGCGCTTGGTCCCGACGATCAGCCGCTCGATCTGCTCGGGCAACTGGTTGGCGTAACGCACCGGCCGCCGTGAGCGGTCGCAGAGCGCCTCCAGCCCCTCGTCCTTGTAACGATTGAAGATCTTGTAGCCGGTCTTGCGGGAAATCCCGAACTCCCGGCACACCTCGCTCATGCCTTCCCCGTCGAGAAGACGAGCCACGAAACGAAGACGTTCATCCATCACCGAACACTCTCTCCACGGCATCAACACCTCCGGCCAAAAGCCAAAAGTGTTACCTATGTGTCCGGTACAAAACGTCACCTATGTCTCAGGTCGGGCA
>NZ_JBVVQU010000135.1:0-1315 GCF_055811555.1 Mesorhizobium sp. WSM4813 | reverse complement strand
GTCTCGATGACCTCCTCGCGTGAACCATCGCGGCCGATGACGAAGGGATTTCCCCATTTGCTCGGCCGCCCGATATAGACGCGCCCGGGAGCGGGCGCTTTCCCGACGATGCGGGCATTGAGAACTTTGCACATCCTCGGTGCTCCTTTCTGCATGAGGGGTGGGCCCCGCCGCGCGGCGGGGCCACCCGATCCGGGCTCAGAACGGGATCTCGTCGTCGATTTCCGTCTGGTTGCCGGCGCCGTCGCGCTTGGGCCAGGCGAGGAAGTCGATGGCGTCGGCGATGATCTCGGAGCTGAAGCGCTCGATTTCGTCGTTGTCCGTCCACCTTGTGTAGTGGATGCGCCCGCGCACCGCGACCTTCATGCCCTTGACGCAGTGCTTCTGCACCGTCTCGGCGAGGCTGTTGAAGCACTTGATGCGGTGCCATTCGGTGTCCTGCTCGGCGTAGCCGTTTTCGCCCTTGACCACCTTGCCGTCGGCCCGCTTCGGGCGGGAGGTCGCCAGCCGGAAGTCGGTGATCTTGGTGCCGCCGCGGGTGTTCACCATTTCGGGGTCGTTGCCGATGTTGCCGGCGAGAAAAACGATGTTGGTCATTTCCTGTCTCCATCTTGCTCGTCCGGGGGACCGTCCCTCCGAACGAGACCCGGCCAAGGACAGCGGGAGACGCCTGCAACCGGAGCGGAACGCGACGGCTCGCCCCCAAGGCAAGGAGTGACGCGGGCAGGCGCGAAACGCCAACTCGGTCCGCCGCCGCGCGGGGTTGCGTGCGGAAACCGAATGGACTTAGGGGCTCATTTCGTTCCGGAGGGATTGTTCACCGGCAGCTCAGATGGGCGGGATTTGGCACAGCCGTTTCCACTGCCGGCATTCGCGCCGTTCCGGGGAATCCTGACCCGCGAGACGCGGCCGATCGCTGAAACCCGGTGACCCCTGCCCCCGGCGGGCTGACATCAAGATGAGGCCTTGGGTGCCGGCGCCGCCGAGCAGCGTCACATGCTCCGCGACATTGGGCTCGGCAACGTCCCTGCGAGGGGATGTGGCCCTGCCTTCGTAGGCTGATGAGTGCACCGTGCGCGAAGTCACGGACATCATGGCGGTGGACGGCGCCGAGGTCGGAACTGGCCACCAGCCCGATCGCACGACGCCGCCGTCGCTCGCTGGCCTCGTCGCGCCAGCCCCAGACCACCTTACGGCGACCTTTCCTGCCTGGTCGCGGATCGATGCCGCTGCGATGTGGCGGGCTGCACCCAGCCGTCGAAGCGATAGAGGATAGAGGTTGCCGGAATGGATCGCAGCATCCTGATAGCTGACC
>NZ_JBVVQU010000134.1:0-1394 GCF_055811555.1 Mesorhizobium sp. WSM4813 | reverse complement strand
CAACTCATGGAGACGACGATGCGCAAACCACGGGACTTTGATGCGGAACTGAAGGCGCTGGAGGACAGGGCGCGCGAACTGAAGACCCGCAAAGTGCAGCAGCTTGGCGAACTGGTGATCGCCAGCGGCGCCGATGCGCTCAGCGCCGAGGAACTGGCAGGCGCGCTGATCGTGCTGGCGGAGACCAAAGAAGCCGGAAAGCGGGAGGCATGGGCGAAACGGGGGGCCACGTTTTTCCAGAGCCGGTCGCGGCGATCTGCTACGGCATCTGAGCGCGACACTGGCGGCGCTGCGACGCAACCGGGCCGCCCGCAACCGCCATCAAGCGGCACGGGCGCGGCATGACATGCGCGATTGGCAGGTCGAGCGCCGCAAGCGCACGCGGCATCTGATCGAACTCGGCGGCCTCGTCGTCAAGGCGGGCATCGTGGACCTGACCGGCGATGATCGTGCCACTATCCTCGGCGCGCTCATCTGGATGGCCGACAAGCTCCAGAGCGAGGACGGCAAACATGCGCGCGGCGTTTGGACAAAGCTGGGGAAGATGGCGTTCGAGGCGGAACGGAAAGAAGAGATGCCTACCGTCGCGCAGGAACAGCAAGACCAGGCATGACCGATGGTGGGCGGCGCGGAGACCTCAAATATCGCAGCGCTGCCCCGTCGTTCTTAAGGAATGACAGTCTCGTTGATATGGAGGACCTGAAAGGCCGCGCAGCGAGGTAGTCGCTGCGCGGCCTTCGTATGCTCATGCCGCCCCTTTTCAACAAGGCCTTCGCCCTTCCTTCAAGCTCCAGTCGGCCATCCTGATGCGCCTTGGTGCGGGCATGGGCGGTTATGCCCTGCACGAAATCGAAGATGCTTTCCGGCGGGCGGCCTTCCTCCTGCAAAACAGACTCGATGATCTTACCCGTTTCGCCCTTGGAGAAACCGCGCTTGCGCAGGAAGCTTTCGCGATCCCCGGCGGTGCGGGCTACAATCTTCTCACGCGCGGCCTTGATGCCGGCGATGAACGGCGCGGGGCTTGAGTTCGCAAAGATTGCGGTTCATGCAAACGGCGCGGAGATAGAAACTCGCAATGCCTAGCGTCTTCGAGCCGACTTCCGAATTCCAGCAGTAGAAGCCACGGAAGTTTGGCGCTCGGCATGCAGAAATGGCCCCTCGGCGTGACGGGGCCGCAGAGGTCAGGCCAGGTTCGCGAGCTCTATCAGCACATCGCCGTGGCACCCCTGCGGCGCGCACCAGCAGACCAGATCGCGGCCGCGGAGTTCGTCGAGAGCGTCGAGCAACTCTGGTTGCGACGCGAGCCACGCGCGATATGTCTCGATGACCTCCTCGCGTGAACCATCGCGGCCGATGACGAAGGGATTTCCCCATTTGCTCGGCCGCCCGATATA
>NZ_JBVVQU010000133.1:0-1474 GCF_055811555.1 Mesorhizobium sp. WSM4813 | reverse complement strand
GAGGTGGATGTTGAATCAGCACAAGACGCAGCTGTCACATCACAATCGATTCATCGACCACAGGACGTGCTCTAGCCACCTCTGCGAACGGTGCGGAAAGCACGAGTTCAGCATGTCGAGACGCAAAACCCAACCGCTTGGGAACGGCAGGGCATTCGGGTTAGGGGCTTGCCGAAAGGTTCGAATCCTGTCGGGTGCAGCATTGCCGCAGTTCGCTTGCCGACTATTCCTGCTGGAATTGACAGGGCCAATCTTCAGGCCTCGTCAAGCCAGAAGGCAACTCGGTCCGGGCGTCTCCGCAAGCCATGTTGAGCTGCCACTGGGACAGACCCGCCGAATTGGAAAGGTCGACGCCCTCGATACGGGTCAGAAAGAAAAAGGCGCGGTCAAAGTCGATCGGCGCGGTGAACGTCGCTCCTCGGAAGTCCGCCCGTGCGAGATTGGCAAACGAGAAGCGGCTGCCGCTGATATCGGCGTCATGGAACTGCGCACGCCCCAATTCTGCCTTTGTGAAATCAACGTTGGTCAGATTGGCGTCCTGGAAATTCGAGCGCTGCATTTCCGCGCTCGCAAACACAGCGCCCTGCGCGTCCATACGGCTGAAGTCGGTCCTGTAGGCCTCGATTCTGTCGAACCGGGCGCCTTTGGCGGTCGAGTCGGCCAGGGAAGCACGCACAAGCGTTGCCTTCTCAAGATTTGCCGCAAGGAGATTGCTGTTCCTGAGGTCGGTCGAAGTGAAATCAACACCGAACAGGTTCGCCCCGCTCAGGTCCTGTCCTTCTAGGATGAGAAGCTTCTTGTCACACTCGTGCCAATTGACGCCAGGCGTCGCGGCTGCGTGGCAATTGTGAGCAGCAGTGGCGTTCTGCCAAGCAAACACAGTGCAAACCGCTAGAACCAAGCCGGATGCGGCGCAAGCTCTGGTTCGCCTCAAAGTCATTGTTGCTGGACCTCTGCTACTCGCCGACACTCAACCTGACCACATCTGCTGACATTCGAGAGTGCTCCTCGTCTACACCACCGTCAACCCGGGAGCAGAGGACATGGCGACGGTCGCCGCAGATGCGCAGCGGACGTCAACAATGGGGAGCCTGCTCGGGTGCTGACCGCCACCGCCGGCGTCCGCTGCCGACAAGCGTGAATCCGCTTGGGTCCGCACCGATCGGTACTTCCCGACGGTGAGGCGACCCGGCACGGGGTGCTAGTCGCGTATCCTGATTCCGCTGTCGCATGAACCCCACGAGCGAGGCCGAAGTTGATCTCTGCCATCTACCAGGTCGAAGCATGAACCCCGCATATTTGTGTCGTAAGCTGACGTGCCGCGAATACGCCGTTTTCGGTAGGCGGGCTTTATGGCGGGCTCGCAACCTATTCTTTGATTTTTATCATTGTAAACAAATTGCCCGACCTGAGACATAGGTGACGTTTTGTACCGGACACATAGGTAACACTTTTGGCTTTTGGCCGGAGGTGT
>NZ_JBVVQU010000132.1:0-1517 GCF_055811555.1 Mesorhizobium sp. WSM4813 | reverse complement strand
CTAGCGTGCGCACACATCTGCTTCGGAGGTGTCAAGGGAGTTTTGGCCGGGCAGCAGGTTTGGCTTGTGGGGTTGGAATCATGTGTGATTCTGTAGCTCCCATTGTTGATTCGGGAGATTTCGACGATGGCTTTGCTGCTTGGATACTTCGGCGACCTGCGCCTGCAAAAAAGGGGAGCATGGTGCTGGAGCGCATGTGCACGCGCGTCAGCGCGGGCCTGCGCAGGCTGGCCGATACGCGGGCGGAACAGATTGCGTTCACGCGGCTGTTTCGCAATCCCCAGGTGACGGTGCCGGAGATCGTGCGCACGGCGGCGGCGCGAACGGGCGAGGCGGCGGCCGGCCGCCATGTGCTGATCATTGAGGACAGCAGCGAGATCAACTATGAGGCCAAGGCCTCGCGCAAGCGCGGCCTCGGGCGTGTCGGCAACGGCAAGGATGTCGGGCTGTTCGTCCACCCGGCGCTGGCCGTGGATGCCGCCGACGGCTCGGTGCTGGGGCTTGCGGCTGCCACGATCTGGCGGCGTCGGGGGCAGAAGGCGCACGACTACCAAGCCCTGCCGATCGAAGCCAAGGAGAGCTACAAATGGATCGCCACCGCCAAGGCGGCCCGCCAGGCGCTGACCGACACGCCGCTGGCTACCGTGATCGGCGACCGCGAGGCCGACATCTACGAAGTGCTGGCAAGGCTGCCTGACGAGCGCACGCATGTGCTCATCCGCGCCGTGCGCGACCGGGCTCTGGGTGAGCAGGGCGGCCGTCTGTTCGGCGAGATCGCCAAAACGCCGGAAGCCGGCCGGACCGCCTTCGAACTGCAGGCGCGTCCCGGCCGACCGGCGCGCAAGGTGCAACTGGCCGTTCGCTTCGCCGCGGTCGCCTTGCGCCAGCCGCGCCTTGGTGCCGACTGTCGCGATCCGCGCGAGATCACGCTCAACATGGTCGAAGTGCGCGAGATCGATCCGCCTTCGCCAAAGGAAGCGGTGATCTGGCGGCTGTTGACCACTCACGCGGTCAAAACGCTCGCCGACGCTTGCCGCATGGTCGATCTCTACCGGTTGCGCTGGACCGTCGAACAGCTGTTCCGAACGGTGAAGTCGCAGGCCATCGATCTGGAGGAAAGCCTGCTTGCCGATGGTGAGGCACTCGAACGGCTGGCCGCGACCGCGCTGATCGTCGCCACCAGGGTCATGCAACTCGTGCACGGGCGCGATGCCGCCGGCCAGGCCTTCAAGGCTGCACGCCTCTTCAGCCCCGCCGAGATCACCGTGCTGGAGGCGCTGATTGCCAGGCTCGAAGGCAAGACCCAAAAGCAGAACAATCCGCATCCGCAACACACGCTCGCCTGGGCCGCTTGGTGCATCGCCCGGCTGGGAGGGTGGAACGGCTACGCCAAGGAGCGACCGCCAGGTCCCGTCACCTTCAGCAACGGCCTCAGACGCTTCCACGCCATCGCCGAGGGCTTCGCTCTTGCAAATCCAAACTAATCCCCGCCAAATCAGATGTGTGCGCACGCTAGC
>NZ_JBVVQU010000131.1:0-1650 GCF_055811555.1 Mesorhizobium sp. WSM4813 | reverse complement strand
GCCAGGACCGGCACCGTCGTGTCGTCGCCGTGCAGACGTGAAGCGGCCAGCACATGGGCTTCGAGCCGCTTGAACAGCGGCATCAGCGCCGCGGCGCCGGCGCCGACCTGGTCGGCGAGCGTCGACAGGCTGAGTGGCACGCCTTCGCGGGCATAGCGTTCAGCCTGGCGGTTGAGCGGCTGATGCTGGCCGAACTTCTCGAACAGGATCATCGCCAGCAGGCCGGGACCGGCCCAGCCGCGCGGGGTGGCGTGGAACGGCGCCGGAGCCTGGCTGATCGCCTCGCAGTCGCGGCAGGTGAACTTCTCCCGCACGTGTTGGATCACCTTCCATTGCCGCGGCACCACCTCCAGCGTCTCGGTGATGTCCTCACCCAGCTTGCGCAGCCGATGACCGCCGCAGCAGTGGCAAGCGGTCGGCGCCGGCTCGACCATGCGTTCGCGCGGCAGATGCTCGGGAAATGGCTGGCGCGCCGGTCGTTTGCGCACAAAAGGCGCCACCTCGGTGGTCCGGGCCGCGGCCTGTTCGGCGGCGATCTCGTCTTCCGTCGCCGTGCTCTCGAGCTCCTCGAAGGTGAGCTCCATTTGGTCGTGCAGGCGGGCTGAGCGTTCAGAACTCTGACCATGCAGCGCCCGCTGCAGCTTCCGGATCGTCAGATGCTGATGCGCGATCAGCGCCGCATCATCCGATGCCTTGGCCCTGGCGACTGCCAGTTCGGCCTCGACCAGCGCAGCGCGCGCCGCCTCGTCTTCGGCTCTGGCCAGCGCCGCGGTCAGCGCTGCTCTCAGCGCGCCGATATCGTCCGGAACGGCATCCTGGGCGGTGGCAACCATGCCCTGGAGTGAATCATAAAATGCGTCCGCTGACTCGCGGAAAATGCCGCAAACTCAAAGAAAAACTCAGCCCGCGCGCTGGGGGCGGAACGTGTGACGCGGGTTGCGCCAATCGATGCCGTCGAGCAGGTAGGCGAGCTGCGCCGGTGATATGGAAACCGTACCGTCCGCCGGCGACGGCCATAGAAACCGGCCCTTCTCGAGCCGTTTTGCATACAGTGACATGCCGAGCCCATCATGCCAGATGATCTTGATCAGATTGCCGCTGCGGCCGCGGAAGACATAAAGATCGCCAGCATGCGGATCCCGGCCCAGCGTCTCCTGAACCTGCAGAGCGAGGCCTTGCATCCCGCGACGCATATCGGTCCGGCCGACCGCCAACCAGATCCGCACTTGGCTCGGGACCGGGATCATGAAACACCCAGCGCCTTCACCGTCGCCGCCGCCAGTGTCGGCGGTGTGCTCAGTGGAATCCGCAACCGCACCTTGCCGGCGATCTCCAGCTCGATCACCGCTGGGGATGCCGCCGGCCGCGAAACGGCGACAGTCTCATCGGGAGCCACGACAACTTCGGCAAAGCCCGTCTCGCGGGCTCTCACCGCGCGGCGCCACTTATAGATCAGGCTGGTCGCGACATCGTACTGACGCGCCACCGCCACCACTGTGGCCCCGGGCGCGAATGCCGCGGCCAGTATCCGGCGCTGATCCGCTTCACTCCAACGACGCCGCCGCTCCGGCCCGGTCAATAACGTCACATGGCTCATGCTGTGCTGCTAACTACGCTCGTAAGGACGACCTTAAGAGCGCAGCCTCGCTA
>NZ_JBVVQU010000130.1:0-1910 GCF_055811555.1 Mesorhizobium sp. WSM4813 | reverse complement strand
GAGGAGCACTTAATGTCACAGGAACTCGAGTATCTCAGCCGTGGCGTAGCTACGGGCCTGTTGAGCCGACGTGAATTTCTCGGCCGTGCGACGGCGCTCGGGGTGAGCGCCGCGTTCGCCAACTCCCTTCTCGCGGGTGCTGGGGAGGCGCAGGCAGTTCCGCAAAGAGGAGGCATCCTCAAAGCCGGCCTTCAGGGCGGTGGCGCCACCGACAGTCTCGACCCAGCACTTCCGGCCGGGGCCCCTCCAATCACTTTCGGAAGATGTTGGGGCGAGTTGCTGATGGAAGTGACCCCCGACAATCGCATCGAATACCGCATCGCCGAGGAAGTTGGTTCGTCGAAGGATGTCAAGACCTGGACGCTGAAAATTCGGAAAGGCATCCAGTTCCACAACGGAAAGGAAGTGACGCCCCAAGACGTCGTCGCCACGTTAGAGCGTCATTCCGATAAGGAGTCCAAATCAGGCGCCCTGGGCGTCCTGCGCGGTATCGAGACGATCAGGGCCGATGGCCGCGACGTCGTGATCAGGCTCAGAGAACCCAACATTGATCTGCCTTATTTAATGACCGACTATCACCTGATCATCCAGCCCAATGGCGGCAAGGATGATCCTGCCGCGGGCATCGGGGCCGGCCCCTATAAGGTGACCGTCAACGAGCCGGGCGTTCGGCATGGCGGGGAAAAGTTCAAGGATTACTGGCAGGGTGACAAGCTCGGCCACGCCGACCAGATCGAAATCATCGTCGTCAACGATGCCACGGCACGTATCTCCGCGCTGCAAGGCAAACAGGTCCACATGATCAATCGCGTCGAGCCGAAGGTCATCGACCTGGTCAAGCCGGTACCCGGCGTCACCATCCAGAATGTGACGGGGCGAGGTTGCTACCTCTTCAATATGTTCTGCGACACCGCGCCGTTCAACAACAACGATGTCCGGATGTCGTTGAAGTTTGCCTTGGACCGCGAGCAAATGCTGGACAAGATCCTTCGCGGCTATGGCGCAATAGGTAACGACTTCCCTATCAACGACGCTTATCCGCTATTTTCCGACGAAGTCGAGCAGCGCGCCTTCGATCCGGATAAAGCCAAGTTCCACTATCAGAAGTCGGGCCACAGTGGGTCGATCCTGCTCAGGACCTCCGACGTGGCCTTTCCGGGCGCCGTTGATGCCGCCCAGCTCTATCAGCAGAGTTGCGCCAAGGTTGGCATCACCCTCGAGGTCAAGCGTGAGCCGGGAGACGGTTACTGGACGGAGGTGTGGCAAAAGCAGCCCTTTTATGCCTCCTATTGGACCGGGCGCTCAACGCAGGACCAGATGTACTCGAGTGCCTATCTGTCGACGGCGGAGTGGAACGACACTCACTTCTTCAACGAGAAATTCGACAAGCTCCTCATCGAAGCGCGCGCCGAACTCGACCAGGACAAGCGCAAGAACCTCTATCGCGAAATGGCCATCATCGTTCGGGACGAGGGCGGTGTGATCGTGCCGTTCTTCAACCAGTTCATCGACGCGACAGGGCCGGGCGTGAAAGGCTTCGTGAAGCATCCTGCGCGAGATATGAGCAACGGCTACGCATTGGCGCAATGCTGGCTCGAAGCGTGAACGGCGTGCTAATGGGCTCGCCCGTTCAGAGGCTGGTTGCCCAGCGCATCGCGCTGGGCATTCTCCTCCTCTTCGCCGTCTCCGTGCTGATCTTCGCGGGCACCCAGATCCTGCCGGGCGACGTGGCCCAGTCCATCCTCGGTCAGTCGGCCACGCCCGAGGCGGTCGCCAATCTGCGCCGTGAGCTCGGTCTCAACGATCCCGCCATTGTGCGCTACTTCCAGTGGGTTGGCGGGGTTTTGACCGGCGATCTGGGTAGCGCGCTCACCACGCGACAGGAGATCGCGGCGACGCTGATGCCGCGG
>NZ_JBVVQU010000129.1:0-2183 GCF_055811555.1 Mesorhizobium sp. WSM4813 | reverse complement strand
CATCGACAACCCGTTCGGCACGGGGTTGTCACCCATGTCTTAGGTACATTCTGTTACCTATGTCTCCGGGCTGGACAGTCTTGAAATGGTCGGAGTGGCCGGATTCGAACCGACGACCCCTTGACCCCCAGTCAAGTGCGCTACCGGGCTGCGCTACACTCCGGACCGGTCGCGATGTATCGTGATAATCCGGTTCGGGTCAACCGAATTCGGCGGCCGTCGAGCTATGCCGGCATCGTGGATTTGAAGTTCCTGCTCTGTTGGACGTCGTCAGCGCTCAGGAACTTCAAATCCAGAATCACACTCGTTTGTCTGGCTGGATGGTCTTGTGACGCTGCTATCAGACGGGTCGTCGATTTTCCACGGATTGCGTCAGCACGGCTGTATTGATCAGCGCGTTTTCCGGAAGCCGAAGCGCGGAGGCTATTCGCCGAAGCTTCGACGGATCGGCATTCTTGCCGTTCTCGATGTCCGCGATTTCATCGATCGCCAGGCCGCACGTCAGAGACAACTCTTCCATGCTGTACCCCCTGGTTTCTCGTATGGCCTTGAGGGCGCTGTGGTCGGGCGCAGCTTCGGTCGCCGACAGTTCGGAAAAAGCTTCGCTTGTTGCTATTTGGGGCATTTGGCAACTCCGTGGATTTAAAGAGTTTGATCAAATCAAGATGTTGCCTGAGACGGCGCAGAGAATGCCCTCTCGATGGTGATTTGCCAAGCGCCAAAGATGCCGTCACGGCATCGTGATTCCGACGCTGGAGTGGGTCATACGCCATCCGACTAAGTTGTTTTGAATGATCGGACGCCGAAAAAGTTCGATGGCTCCGAGCTGCCCGCTCGTTAACCGGCTGCCGCTGGCATGCCAGGATTCTTGACCGATGGCGGTCTTCTTGTTGGTTTTTTCTGCGCCAACAGGTCCGACTAGATTCGGAAGCGACCAGCCACGTGCATCGACGGGTGGCGAAGCCTGAATCCTGGGCCACGAACCGCGCGATGCCCCGCCGCAAGAATTTTTTGAACCGACGCGTGAAGCTTTCCTCTCCGGGCCGCACCAAGACGGTATGGACGCCACAAAGGCCGTCCCCCACCAGAAGGACGCCCTGACGGCGATCCTCGATCCAGAGAAGGAAATGCTCAGATGAGCTGATATTTCGAACTTCAAGCGCCTTTCGCTCGCCGCTGCCATTGTCGTCTCGGCCATCGGCTCGATTTCAGTTCCGAACTCGGCCGTCGCCAACGGCACGCATCCGAGCGGCGGCGGCGCGGTTTGTAAGGGCGCGGGTCACTGTCTGGTGCTGGAGCTCGACTGCAAGGGTACATACACGGATGCCACCGACCCCAGCGGCACCGTCTATGGCAAATGCAGCCAGACCGCGCAGGTCAGCCCGAAGAACAAGCTCAAGCTCGCGCGCTGATCGACTTGTCGACGAAAATGGCGGCCGTCCGCGCCGCCATTTTCTTTGGTCTCAACGTGCCGATCTGGGTTTCGCTCGCGGCGTATTCTGCTGTCGGCTAAGCATCAGGCTGGCGACGAGCCCGACCACAACCAGCCCGACAGCGGCCGCTGTCGCGGGATGATCGCGGGCTGTCTTCTCTATCACCCTGCTATGCCTCCTGATCGCAGGCAGTGCGTCACTGAAGCGCTCGGCAAGATCCGAATAGTAGTCCGAGGCGGTGTCACGCCCGTCCTCGTAATAGGCGCTGCCGCGCCGGGACACAGCTTTCCTTAGCGCCGCCAGTTCCCTGGAGAGGGCTGCGACCTCCTTTTCAAGATCGATGTCGGACAGAGTCGAAAATGATACCATGATATGCTTCCTTCCCTTTGCGAAAAAGGAACGCACGATTTCGGAAGCAGTTCCGGTCTGACGGGCGATCGGTCGGCCCTTAAAGCGCGTCGCGTCGAAAGGGGTTCATGCGACCCGCTTTAAGTTCTTTATCCATGTCGTTATCCCAAACCGCTGCGCACCCTCGGGCCAGGCCTGAGGGCATGCTTTTGGGCGACCTGGACTACAGCGCCGCGCGTCCTATTGGACGCGCAAAGGACGCTGTCGCACTTTTAATTTTGCGCATGATCCTTTCCGAAAATCGATTCCGATTTTCGGGGTCGTGCGCTAGGCCGTGTGGACAGTTACCGCAACCATAGGACAATAGCCGCGAGAGTGACAACGGCGCGGTAATTGCGGGCG
>NZ_JBVVQU010000128.1:0-2459 GCF_055811555.1 Mesorhizobium sp. WSM4813 | reverse complement strand
CCCCCCCCCCCCCCCCCCCCCCCCCCCCCCCCCCCCCCCCCCCCCCCCCCCCCCCCCCCCCCCCCCCCCCCCCCACCTCTCCCCACTTCGTGGGGCGAGGAACCCAAGCTCTGCGGAGGGCAGCGCCGGCATCCGGACAAGCCGTAGACGGTCGCCTTGCTCGCTGCCATGCTCCCGCATTGGCTTTTCCCCGGATTTCAGGCAAACCTCCATTCCTGCAATCGAGAGGGAGAAGCCTGATGTTCCGATGGGGTGTTTTGTCGACGGCCAAGATCGGCCGTGAGCATCTTTTGCCCGCAATGGTCGAAGCGGAGAATGGCGTGCTGTCGGCGATCGCCAGCCGCGACCTGTCGAAAGCCCGTGCCTTGGCCGACCGTTTCGGCGCGCCCCATGCCTTCGGTTCCTATGACGAGCTGCTCGCATCCAAGGACGTCGACGGCGTCTACATCCCGCTGCCGACTGCGCAGCATGTCGAATGGACCGCCAAGGCGATCGAAGCCGGCAAGCATGTTCTGGTCGAGAAGCCGCTGGCGCTCGATGCCAAGGACATTCCGCCGCTGATCAAGCTGCGCGACGCCAAAAACGTACTGGTCTGCGAAGCCTTCATGGTCGTCTACCACCCGCAGTGGATCAAGGTTCGCGAGCTGATCGCCAACGGCGCCATCGGCCGGCTGCGCCATGTGCAGGGCGCGTTTTCCTACTACAATGTCGATCCCAAGAACATGCGCAACCAGCTCGACCTCGGCGGAGGCGCGCTGCCCGACATCGGCGTCTACCCGACCGTGTCGACGCGCTTTTCGACGGGCAAGGAGCCGCTGCGCGTCCAGGCGACGATCGAGCGCGACAAGACGTTCGGCACCGACATCTATTCTTCGATCCGCGCCGATTTCGGCGACTTCGAACTGTCGTTCTATCTGTCGACGCAGATGGCGGCGCGGCAGGTGATGGTGTTCCACGGCGAGAATGGTTTCATCGAGGTGCTTTCGCCGTTCAACGCCGGAATCTATGACCACCATCGCGTCGAGCTGCACAACCAGAACCATAGCGAGGCGCAAGTGTTCCGCTTCCCCGGGATGCAGCAATACCGGCTCGAGGTCGAGGCCTTCGCGCGGGCGGCACAGGGCGGCACTGACCGCGTCTTTACGCTGGAAGAATCGGTGCTCAACCAGAAGGTCATCGACGCCATCTTCCGCGCCGGCGAAAAGGAAGGCTGGGAGACGGTCTGACAAAATCGCCAAAGCCGGGGAGGAGCGCCGGCCACGCGGGCGGGGGTAGAACCCTTACCAGACCCACTCGCCCCGCCCCAGAGCCGACACCGCGTCAACGATCCGGGTAAAGCTCGAGCGCGCACGACCGACCGTATGCCGGGCTCTGAGATAACCATGCACCAGTCCCGGCTCTTCGAACCAGTAGGCGTGGCCGTCTGCCGCAACGATGCGGTCGCGATAGGCCTCGCCGTCTGACGACAGCGGGTCGCATTGAGCGGTGATCAGTACGGTCGGCGGCAGATTGGCAAAATCGGCGTCGGCCAGCGGCGACAGCGTGAGATCGCCGGTGCGGTCTTCGCCGCCTGTCCTGATATTCGTGTAGAAATCGAGGTCGCGCACGGTCAGCATCGGCGCTTCGGCATGGGTCAGGTAAGAGCCTTGCGAGCGGTCGCCGCCAAGGCTGGGATAGATCAGCACCTGGCCGATCGGCTTTCGTGCATGGCCGCGCGTCGCATGGCTGACCGCGGCGGCAATATTGGCGCCGGCGCTGTCGCCGCAAAGCAGGATCGGGCGCTTATAAGAGGTCGCCGCCCATTCGAAGGCGCTAATGGCATCGTCGAAGGCGGCCGGATGAAGATGTTCCGGCGCCAGCCGATAGTCGACCGAAACCACCTCATAGCCGGTGCGGCTGCAAAGCTCGGCACAGAGGTCGTCATGGCTGTCGAGCCCGCCGAGGATAAAACCGCCGCCATGGAAATAAAGCACCATCGCCGCCGCTTCCGGCGCCGGGATGCGATAGATGCGAATCGGGATGGGATGCGAGAGCGTGGCAATGGCGGTGGTCTCCGCCGTCACGTTGTCTGGGTAGCCAGCAGAGAATTCACGGCACATGCGGTCGTAGATGTCACGCTGCTGATCGATCGTGTAGTCGATCGTATCCGGCGGATAGTAGGAGTTGGTCCGCTCGATGAAGGCCCAGGTCTCGGCGTCTATCAGCTTTTTGTAGTCGGTCATGGGAGTCGGAGGGTCTGCGAGGAATGAGCTTGGGCACCCCCCTCTGTCCTGCCGGACATCTCCCCCGCAAGGGGGGAGATCGGATGTCGCGAAGGCTTTCGCCAATCTTCTACGTCGCAGGAAAGGCGCGGGGCCTGAAGCTGCCGATCTCCCCCCTTGCGGGGGAGATGCCCGGCAGGGCAGAGCGACTGTCTTGGAAGTCAAGCTGTTTGCCATGGTTTTTGGTCCCTGACGATT
>NZ_JBVVQU010000127.1:0-2464 GCF_055811555.1 Mesorhizobium sp. WSM4813 | reverse complement strand
ACACCGAGCGCACCTGATCGGGCTAGCGGTGCATACGCCGGACGTCCAGGACAGGGATTGGGCAGTCTGCGTCATCGCCTCCTTTGACAGCTTTACCTGTGGTCGGGCCGTCTGTTCGCCGACGGGGATGCCGGAGAAACACTGACGCAGGCTATGGCCAATCTCGGCACGTGGACCATCGAAATCATCAAGCCCTCCGACATGCCAAAGCCTTTGAGGTGCTGTCGCCACGATGGGTCGTTGAGCGAACTTTCGCCTCGCTGAGAGGTAGTCGCCGGCTGGCCAACGAGAGGCTACCATGCGGTTGGGCCACTAGGGAACCATCGGAATCACAAATCGCCCCTATGCGTCAGCGGCGCGAAAACGCCGGTTTGCTGCATTAATCGACGGTGATTTGCGGATAGCGACTCAGTTTACATTGTTACGATCACGGGAATAGAGGCTGCACCGAAGGGCCCCCCGGGAAACACTTGGAGGGAGGAGGATCCAAATGTCACAGGAAGTCGACTATCTTAGCCGCTGCGTCGTTGCGGGCCGGCTGAGCCGGCGTGAATTTCTCGGCCGTGCCACGGCGCTTGGCGTCTCGGCCACGTTTGCGAATTCGTTCCTCACTAGCGCCGCGCGGGCCCAGGGACCGGTCCGCGGCGGAATTATCAAGGGCGGCCTCCATGGCGGTGAGGCGACCCAAAGCCTCGATCCGGCGGTGTTCATGACGTTGCCGTCCAACTTCGGCAAATGCTGGGGCGAGTATCTGGTGGCGGTAGCGCCCGGCGGCGGACTGGAGAACCGCCTCGCCGAGGAAATCGGCTCGTCCAGGGACGCCAAGGTCTGGACTTTCAAGATTCGTCAGGACGTGGAATTTCACAACGGCAAGACCGTGAGGGCGGAAGACGTGGTGGTGACGTTGGAACGCCATTCCAATAAGGACTCGAAGTCCGGCGCGCTGGGTATCTTGGCCAACATTGAGAGCCTCAAGGCCGACGGCCGGAACGTCATCATCACCCTAAAGGAGCCGGACGCCGAGCTGCCCTTTCTGATGACGGATTACCATCTCGTCATCCAGCCCAACGGTGGCAAGGACAATCCGGCTGAAGGCATCAGCGCAGGTCCCTATAAGGTGACCGTCAACCAGCCCGGTGTCCGCTACGTCGGTGAGCGCTTCGCCAATTTCTGGCAGTCTGACAAGATGGGTTTCGCCGACCAGGTGGAGATCATCGCCATCAACGACGCCACGGCGCGCATCTCCGCGCTGCAGGGCGGCCAGGTTCACATGATCAACATGGTCGAGCCCAAGATCGTCGATCTCGTCAAGCGCGTGCCCAACCTGAAGGTCGAGCCCGTGTCAGGTCCCGGCTATGACGTTTTCAACATGTTCTGCGATACGGCACCCTTCGATAACAGCGATCTCAGGATGGCGCTTAAGCTCGCGATAGATCGGCAGGAGATGGTCGATAAGATTTTGCGCGGTTACGGGACGATCGGCAACGACTTCCCGATTAACGCCTCCTACCCGCTCTTCCCCGAAGACATCGAGCAGCGCAGCTTCGATCCGGATAAGGCTAAGTTCCATTATAAAAAGTCGGGCCACAGCGGTCCAATCCTTCTCAGGACCTCCGAGGTTGCCTTTGCAGGCGCCGTCGACGCCGCGCAGCTCTACCAGCAGAGCGCGGCCAAGGCCGGCATCACCATTGAGGTCAAGCGCGAGCCGAGCGACGGTTACTGGTCAGAAGTCTGGAACAAGCAGCCCTTCTGCGCAACCTACTGGAGCGGACGAGCGACGCAAAGCCAAATGTACTCGACCGTCTATTTGTCGACGGCTTCCTGGAACGACTCACACTTCTCCAACGAAAAGTTCGACAAGCTTCTCATCGAGGCGCGCGGCGAACTCGACCAGGACAAGCGCAAAAACCTCTATCGCGAAATGGCCATCATCGTTCGCGATGAAGGCGGCACGATCGTGCCAATGTTCAACCAGTTCGTTGACGCCATTTCCGATAAGGTTGGCGGCTATGTCGGAGGGGTCGACTCACTGATGAACGGTTACGCGTTCGCGAAATGCTGGATCGAGGCTTGAACGGGACGACGGGGTTTTGACCGGCGATCTCGGTACCGCACTTACCATGCAGAGGAGATCACCGCGACGCTGATGCTGCGGCTGTGGAACACGCCAGTGGCTCTGGTCGAGCCGCGCTGCGTCGTTCCCATCCTTTTTCGATCGGGTCCACCGGCAGCACAAGTGAAACTAGAGCCTCACATTCATCCGCCATACGTTGAGGCGAGCGCTAAGCGCAGGACGTCATTCGCGTAGATGCATTCCGAGGTCGTCGCGGCGGTCTGGATGACGCGAGCGATGTGCGATCTGTCGTCAGTCAAAAAAGGGCGATCACTCGCATGGAGATTGGGCAATGGATGTGACGACGCAAATCATCAGGCACGTTGTCAATTCGAGTTTGGAGATGATCCC
>NZ_JBVVQU010000126.1:0-2518 GCF_055811555.1 Mesorhizobium sp. WSM4813 | reverse complement strand
CGATGACGCAGACTGCCCAATCCCTGTCCTGGACGTCCGGCGTATGCACCGCTAGCCCGATCAGGTGCGCTCGGTGTAGTGATATGGCGCTTGCGGCCTTTGATCTTCTTGCCGGCGTCCTAGCCACGCAAACGGGCAACGTCCATGGCCTTTGCCGATGATGATGCGGCGCTCGGGTCGCCTGGGCGACCGAGCGACGCATGCTGCTACCGCCAGGTTGAAATTGATGGTCCTCCACAGCCGATTGTCTCGCCGAGCATGGAAATAGCGTTGAACCATTGTAGCGAGTGAGAAGCGATGGTCCGCGAAGCCCGCCACTGTTGAAGCGATATAGAGGAGCGCGTCTAAGACTGTCCGCAGCTCGGAGACTAAGTCCTGTTCTCGTGATGGCCGGCCATTGACCGATCGCGACCCCATGTACGGTTGATCCCACAGGGGTCATCCCGGCTTTTCACGATCGACTTACCCCGTCGCCGCGGAGAGCAGCGCATGCCCCACAGTTCTTAGCGTTCCAATTCATCTCGGATGGCGCGGATCGCCGCGAATGAATCAAACGGAAGGAGTTCGGGGGCGGCGTGATATACTTGGTCAGGCCACTGTGCGCGTTTCACCGGTAATTGGCTAGGCTGGTGGGAGAGTTTCACCGCCGCGAAATCCGCCTCCGGATCAATATAGATCACTTGGCCACCATACCCCCACGCAATATAGGCGCCTCTCTCTTGGTCCTCGATCCAGAAAGTATTGTGATAAGCACCGTTTGGCAACTCTGACCTCGCATCTACGTAAGAGCTCGGATTTGCGAACAACTCAAATAGACGAGGCTTAGGGCGTCGTGTAGCCTCGATCCATTCAGCTGGGACGATCTGCCTCCCGTTCAGTCTGCCGCCGCGCAGATGCAGCAGCGCGAAGCGTGCAAAGTCACGAAGTGTGGCCTGGAATCCGCCGGACGACATGGCGAAACGGGATTTGTCTACGATCTGGCAGGCGTCTTCCTCCGCCCCCATCGGCCCCCACAATTCACTGCTGTACAGCTCCGGGAGAAACTTGCCGGTTACGCGTTGCATGATGAGCCCCAGCACGTCGATGTTGGGGTCAAAATACGCGAACCGTGCGCCGTGCGGCGCCTCCTGCTCCGTGATCCGCAGAATGGCTTGCCACATGTCTGCTGGAGCGTCAGGATGTGCCTCGGAGGGGCCAAAATAGCCTGATGCCACACAGAAATTGTAGTAATCCGTGTGTGGCTCATGCCATGGACCCTTCATCGTCGCGCCCGCAGTCATGTCAAGCAGGTGCTGAACCGTAGCGCCGCGATAGGCGGTCGCCTGAAGTTCCGGCAAATACCGCGTTACCAGACTTTCAGGGTCGATAAGCCCCCGGTGGACAAGGATCCCGAACATCGTCCCCGTGATGGACTTCGAACCCGATCTGGCGATGTGCTTAAAATGCGGTTCCATGCCATTCATGTATGCTTCGAATACGATCTCGCCGCGATGCAGAACCAGAAACCCGTCAGTATAATCCCTGTCGAGATAATTACGGATTGTGGCGCGCCGGCCGTTTCTGGACGCAATTTCAATGTCGCCGATATCCCGGGGCCGCTGTGCAAGCGGCAGTACCGGTCCAAGTCCCCGCCAAACCCCGGCGGTTCGCGTGTATTCGCTTACGTGGGAAAATGTCCAACTGCTGTAAGGCCAAAAGGACCACTCATCCGGCGGGATCATAGGTGCGCCTAGCGTCGGATCCAGCTGCCATGACTCGGGACCAGACTGCGATGACTTGCTGACAGCGCGGCCGCCGAGATCGTCCACTTCCTGCGACATCGAAATGGTCCTCCCTCTAAGCTAGCTACACGTTCATGAATAAATGGACCTATCTCCTGTATAGCATCGTCGCTGAACTGCTCGCGCGCACTACACCTGCTGTCGACGCATGAAATCGGCGTTTTCCTGTCGCATACGCAGTTTGACACGCCGTGCAGGGGACCCGCAACCGAGACAGTGTCGACTGCACGATCCGGCCGGGTGAGGACTTGAGAGTTTTTGCCCAGAGTCGCGGCATGGCGCGATAATGGGAAGAGTACTACTAAGGAACGCTCTCTGGTCGACGCGGCGTCGGCCACGACTAGTCAAGGACGCGGTCCACCATTAGGTCAAACACGAAAGCATTCACTGCCCCGAGCTTGAGCCGCCCACACACAGGATATCGAGCGTGAGCCGCTCGATCGATCGCCTCATCCTCTATCCCAAGCAAAGGTTGCTTCACGGCAGGCCGGTTCCCGGCGCCGTTCATGAATGCCCGCCGCAGGCATTGCGCCTCGAAGGAACTGCGGCCAATATCAGCGCCACGATATGCTGCATTAGCGCTACGAATGCTACGCCACGCTCCGCGTGGTCATGATCCCGCCAGCGGCGCCTTTGTCACCATCCTTAGGAGCCTGAACGGCCGAACTCTTACGCGACGAACGATACAGTCCGTCGAGATAAAGAATGATGTCGGCACAGTTCAGCCGACGCCCCAG
>NZ_JBVVQU010000125.1:0-3272 GCF_055811555.1 Mesorhizobium sp. WSM4813 | reverse complement strand
CGCTTCACCCCAGCCGAATGCGCCAACTACTTCAAGGCAGCTGGATACGACCCAGATTAAACAGGACGCGCTCTAGTTCGGAAAAGTCGAAGGCCAGCAGCGGTTTACTGCGTACCGACGCAGGTAGATCGCGCAATATATCTGCGAAGAAGGAGACGTTTTCCTCCCCGTCTCGCGCTGCTTCTTCCTATGCTTACCGACACCTTGCGATGTGTGTTCGGCTGCGCTCCGTGAACAGCGGACCGCTGCGAGCTCCCAACCTTCAGGAAGGTCCGGCAACAACAGCCTGTGGCTCACGGTGTCGTGCCTATATCGGGTCTTTGATCAAGCGCTAAGAGCGACCCCTCTAGATCACCCGCACACTAGGCAGTGACGCGACAAATAATTGGTCGTTGGGTCTGCGACCGGCAGCATCTGAGCGCCAATCGTGTATTATGACACTGTCGGTCTTTGGATCAACCAGATGGTTGTGCCTGAAGGGACCTCCGCGTTGCGAACGGATGTTATACCTGCCAGCGGAGGTCGGTCGTCCCAACTTCAGGTCCACCAGACAACAAGATCTGGTCGCGCAAAGCCGAAAAAGCTGTTCAGCACCAAGCGAAGCTTTCCGTCTCCTGATTGACCGGTGACCCCGTGAACGAAACCACCATCGATCAGGGCGATATCCCCCGCCTTGAGCTGAAATTCGCGACAAGGAACGCCCTCAAGATAGGCTGCCGAATACGGATAGCCGTTGGTCTCCACACCCTGTGATATTCGGTCCGCAACTGTCGGCTTATGGCTCCAGAGCCTCAAATTGCCGCCTTCCTCCGGCATGCTGGGATAGAAGTTGAGTGCTGCGACAGTGTTGTGCGCCACCGAAGAAAGCTCATAACCGTTCCCAGCACGCAAGACTTGAGCGACATCGTCGTGGGGATCCAAGGAAAATGTGCCGCTGCCAGACCAGCTGATAGCACGACAAACATTGGCCTGACCGTGTTCTGAACGGGCCAGTCGCAATTCAACGCCCTGGTTGTCAAGCTCGCGCTTCAACGCGCCGAATATTGCTCGGACCGGGTCAACCAAATTCTTAAACAGGGCCTCCACGTACGGTCGCGCATTTTCGGCCTCTGCGAAATACGTGGCTGCGTCCTTCCTGTAGTGCGATGCGCCGACATATTGTCCGGGCACTCCATCTTTTCGCTCCTTGAGACCGGTGCTGCCACTGAAGTTGGCGGTGATCTCCTCGGCGACCTCAGTGCTGAAAGCTTGCTTCATGTGCAGAGCGGTGGTCTCGCCTTTCATGACTGAGATGATGTCAGCAGTGCTGATGGAGCCAGTGCGTTCTCTGACAGTAACTGGGGAGATGGCCGGCGGTTGAGATATCTGACTAGACATTGTCTTGCTCCTGTAGTGCGTGATCAAGGACGGCGATGCCATGATCGAGCTCGTCATCGGTGATGGTTATCGGCGGGAGAACTTTGATAACGTCGCGATCTGGCCCTGAGGATTCGATAAGCAGACCGTTTTCGAACGCGATATCGTGTACACGGCTCGCAGCGGCCGATGAACTGCACTTGAGGCCGGCCATCAGACCGCGGCCGCGCTTCTGTTCAATGCACTTGGGAAACTTAGCGACAAGGCGGTCAAGGTGCGCTTGCAGCTTGACCGCTGTCCGCTCGACGCCATCAGTAAACCGGAGGTCCGACCACATTTTGCACATGGCCCCTGCCGTCACAAAGGCGAAATTGTTGCCTCTGAAAGTCCCGCTATGTTCTCCGGGTTTCCATATGTCCAGGTCGGGTCTAATCAGAACGATGGACAACGGACTACCTGAACCGCTTAGGGACTTGGAAAGAGTCACTATATCAGGTTCGATTTTTGCGAACTCGAACGAGAAGAAATCACCGGTCCGACCCGATCCTGCCTGAATGTCGTCAACGATGAAAACAATACCGTGCTTGCGGCAGATGCGCTGAATTTCTGTGAGCCAAGCTGCGGATGCGGTGTTCATGCCGCCTTCTGCCTGGATAGGCTCCAAAATGATTGCGGCAGGTTTTTCTATGCCGCTTCCCGGATCGCCCAAAACGCGGTCGATGTAACTGGCAGAATCGAAAGCCTGGTTTGCATAGCCGTCATAAGGCACACGGATCACATCGTGGCGTGCGACGCCTCCCAGCTCTCTCGTAGACGCCGAGCCCGACACCGCCAGAGAGCCAAGCGACATGCCGTGGTATGAGTTTGTGAAGGCCATGACACTCGAGCGACCGGTATATTTTCGCGCCAGGGCCAGTGCCGCTTCATTGGCGTTTGTGCCGGTCGGCCCAGGAAACTGTATCTTGTACGAAAGGCCTCTGGGCTTCAGGATCGATTCAACAAACGCTTCAATTAAGTCACGCTTTGCCGCCGTATACATGTCAAGCGACAGAAGAATGTTCTCACCGATCATATATTCTATTGCTGGGGCAATGATAGTTGGGTTGTTATGTCCGTAGTTAAGTGCGCCAGACCCAACAATAAAGTCGATATGAGGCTTACCGGACTCGTCCCAGATTGTCGCCCCGAGAGCTTTCGTAAATACTGTCGGAAACGACCGGCAATAACGACGAACGTTAGATTCATACGTGGCGAAAGCGTCGGTATTCATGATGAGTCCCTGATCTAGGCGAGCGTCAATGAGAGAGTGGGTTGACGCGATCTTGTCTAAGGTTTTCGGCTGAACGCCGAAACTACGGCATCTGGTAGTTGACGCATTTGCCGTGCGAGAATTCCTCAAGTCGGCTCTGGTATCGGGCAGACATGGGCTGGCCATCCCGGTTGACGCCGCCAATAAATCAGGGAATTCACTGGCCCAAAACGCCTGGGAACGAACCTGCTGGTCTTACGTCGTGGCGATGGTCTTGCAGCATCAAGCCGGTGGCCTTACGGAAGATGCGCTTTTGCTATCCCGGAAGGGGCAGGCATAGCGGTTTCGGCACGGAACTGATCGAGAGTCTGCGCCAGGCAGTTGCGTGAAAACATGCCTAGCTGCCGCTGCACGCCATCCAAATCGACCCGACGTCGCCGGCGTCAAGTCGGTCCGCAAGATGGTAGATCAACTGGAGTTCAAGCGCCGGTTCCGCATTCCGGCTTCGACAATGGGGTTCGAAACAGGGCCGGCGAACGCCGGATTTTGCGGCAGCTGCTTACCGTGTTCGAGCGGGAGCCGAGAGCTGTCTAGAGCGCGTCCTGTTTAATCTGGGTCGTATCCAGCTGCCTTGAAGTAGTTGGCGCATTCGGCTGGGGTGAAGCGT
>NZ_JBVVQU010000124.1:0-3618 GCF_055811555.1 Mesorhizobium sp. WSM4813 | reverse complement strand
CTGTTCTCGCCAGTTGAATGCAGAAACTACTTCACAGCAGCAGGGTATGGACTCACTTGAACGTCCGATGCTCTAGAATGGGTCTCGGCGCGCGAAATGTCGGGATTTCAGCGCCCGCTTGATCGGATAAATTGCCGACCTATTCGCCGGCAATCTCGGCCAGTATCCATTCGCGAAAAGCGCGGATCTTCGGCACCTTGCGCCGCGCCTCGGGATAGACCAGCCAATAGGCGTGGCCGTCGTCGCCGACCAGATCGAAGGGCTGGATCAGGCGGCCATCGGCAAGCTCGGCCTTGAAGAAAGCGGCCGTCACGATCGCCACGCCCTGCCCGGCGATCGCGGCGTTGGCCTCATAGGCCTGCGCACCCATGCTGGAACCGGGGCGCTTGGCCAGTTCCTCGACCGGCAGGCCGGCGGCGATAAACCAGTCCCGCCACCAGATGTCGCCAGGGTCGAGGATCGGCAGGCGCAACAGATCGGCCGGCTCCTTCACCCCGCCGATGGTCGCCGCGAGTTTCGGGCTCAGCATCGGCGTGAAGTCCGCGTTGAAAAGCTTGTGCGCCTCCACGCCCGGCCAGTTTCCGTCGCCCGAACGGATGGCGATGTCGATATCCTCGCGGGCAAAATCGACGACGCGGTTCGATGTATCGAGGCGCACCGCCAGCGATGGATGCGCGACCTGGAACGAGCCGAGGTGCTGTGCCAGCCAGTTCGAGGCAAAGGTCAGCAGCGTCGAGACACAAAGTACGCCGTCCGCGCCGCTGCGCGCGGCGGCGTAGGCTCCACCCAATAGGGCGAAGGCCTCGCTGACCGCAGGCGCCATGCGTTGCCCCGCCTCGGTCAGCACGATCTGCCTTGGCCGGCGCAGGAATAAGGGCGCACCGACGCGCTCTTCCAGAAGCTTGATCTGATAGCTCGCCGCCGCCTGCGTCATGCCAAGCTCGCCGGCGGCCTTGGTGAAGGAAAGATGCCGAGCCACCGCCTCGAACACCCGGATCGCCTGAAGCGGAGGGAGCTGGGAGACCTGCCGTGAGTTGAGTTCAGGCATAAGCCCTCCTTATGGGCCGTGATCGACGTTTGATTGGCAGCAAGGCCCGACCTAGCCGATATTTGAGGTCGACGTTCACTCTCGTCTACAGCGCCGCGCGTCCTTATTGGACGCGCAAAGGACGCTGTAGCACTTTTGATTTTGCGCATGATCCTTTCCGAAAATCGATATCGATTTTCGGGGTCATGCGCAGAGATAACGAAGGCTGACGATCATGACCATTGTACAGGACAAGCTATTTTTGACGCCAGGCCGAGGCTGGTGTCTGCGGCTGGCGCGCGGATTGGCACGGCAAGTGGCCAGGAAACGGGCCTATCTCGACATTAGGGAATTGCCGCCGCATCTGCAGCGCGACATGGGTTTTCTCGACGGCAACGATCCTTGCGGCCGGCGCAAATAGTCTTGCTGGATTTATCGCAAAATCAGCTGGCCGCCAGCAAGGCGGCGGCGGTCCGCTCGTCGGTGATGAGGCCGTTGACCAGCCGCCGGTTCACAGCCGCAAGGATGCCCGGCAGTTTCCGCTCGCCCATGGCGAGCGCGATCACCAGCGATTTTTCGCGCGACGGCAATGATGCCGACGACACCCTGTCATTGGTGATGCCCTCGATCATCCGGCCTTCGCGATCGAACACCCAGCCGACGATCTCAGCGACGCCGCCGGCTTTCTGCAGCGCTTTCAATTCGCTCTCCGAAATGAAGCCGTCCTCGTAAAGCGGCGCCTTGGGGCCGAGATCGCCGATGCCGACGAAGGTGACGTCGGCTTCCGCGGCAAGTGCCAGCGTCGGTTGGATCATCGGCTGGCTGAGCAGCATCTCGCGCTCCGCCGGCGAGGAGGCGATGACCGGCAGCGGCATCGGAAAGGAGCGCGCCTTGACCCTATCGGCCATGGTGAAGATGACATTGTAGAAGGCGGCCGAACCGTCGGGCGAGATGTTGCCGGTCAACGACACCACCTTGTGCTGCGGGCATTCCATCGGCGGCAGCTGCTCGATTGCCGCCTTCAGGGTGCGACCGGTGCCGATCGCCATGACGATCGGCACCGGCGACCGCAGCCGTCTCTCGATCTCGGCAGCCGCCGCCACGGCGACGCCGATGGTGGAGGAGGAAGCGGGATCGCTCGGCACCACTTCGACCAGATCGAGCGCGAAGCGCGATTTCAGCCGGGCCGCGAGGTCGAGGCAATTGGCGATCGGGTGGTCGACACGCACCTTGATCAGCCCTTCGGACACCGCCAGCGACACCAGCCGCTGCGCCGTCTGCCGTGAGATGCCGAGCGTCGAGGCGATCTGGTCTTGCGTGTTGCCGGCGACGTAATAGAGCCAGCCGGCGCGCGCCGCGTCGTCCAGCCGGTTGCTGCCGCTGTCCTGCCGGGAATTCAACTTGCTGCCTCCCTGCCCCGACAATCGAGACGGAGCGCCTTACTTTTACGGGCAAATGCGCTTGTGCGCAATTGCCTATCGCCAGAGCAATTGCTTAGGCAAGCGCTCGCTGTGCCTGTCTGTTTCGAGTGAATAATTGTAGCCAAGCAATTTTCGAACTCCGGCAATTTGAAGTCCCGCAATCTCGGTGCAGTCAGGCGCGGCGGTTTATCTCCCGACGCAAACCCTCTAAGGGATTCGGACAAAGGAGCCTCGCATGACGCCGAAAGCGGTTTTCTGGGACATGGACGGCACGCTGGTCGACAGCGAGCCATTGCACGAGGCGGCGCTGATTGCGGCGCTGCACAGCGTCGGCATCGCGGCACCAAACAACCTGCATGAGCGGGTGCTCGGTATCGCTGCATGGCCGGTCTACGAAATGCTGCGCGACGAGTTCGGCCTCGACCTGCCCTTCGACGACTGGATCGTGCGCAAATACGATCACTATCTGCCGATGGCCGAGACGCTGAAGCCGCGCCCCGGCGCGATCGAGATCTATAACGAGCTGCGCGCGCTTGGCGTAGCACAAGCGGTGGTGTCCAATTCCGACCGGCTGGTCGTCGACGCCAATCTGCGCATGGTCGGTCTTTTCTATCCCGGCATGAAGACGATCAGCCGCAACGACGTGCGCGAAGGCAAGCCGCACGCCGAACCTTTTCTGCGCGCCGCATGGCTGGCCGGTGTCGATCCGGCCGATGCCGTGGCCGTCGAAGACAGCGTGACCGGCGCCACGGCCGGGCTGGCGGCGGGGATGAAGACGATCTTCTGGCCGGAGGCGCCTATGGAAGGGCCGCCCGGTGCGATCATTATCAACAGCGCCGACGAATTGCGGGCTGAGCTGGGGCTTTAAGACTGGCGAAACCGGCGATCAGAGCGCCCTTCTCCCCGTCCCTATGGCAGGGCTATCGCAGGTGGAAAGCCGAGGCTTTCGCACTACGATGGACCCCCACCCCTAACCCCTCCCCGCAAGGGGGAGGGAGACTTTCCGTTGGCGCTGACCTTAGCAAATTGCCTGCCTTTCGGCGCCGAAGGGAGAGAAGGTAAGGCGCGCGGCAGCGTTCCCTCCCCCTTGTGGGCTAGCGTGCGCACACATCTGATTTGGCGGGGATTAGTTTGGATTTGCAAGAGCGAAGCCCTCGGCGATGGCGTGGA
>NZ_JBVVQU010000123.1:0-3834 GCF_055811555.1 Mesorhizobium sp. WSM4813 | reverse complement strand
TCGAGGTGGATGTTGAATCAGCACAAGACGCAGCTGTCACATCACAATCGATTCATCGATCACAGGACGTGCTCTAGACGGGTCAAAGCGACCTCCCGCGCGATGCGAATGCGGTAACTCGAACTGCCGAAGCAAATTCCCGTGTCATGCCCACTACTCCCTTACGGCGCGCCCGGACAATTGCTCGACTGCAATCCTGAAAAACACATGCGGCGAATGGTCCGACACTGCGAGTGTGGCCGGCTTTAGGGCTCCCGGCTCCCACCAATTGGCATGTCTACTCAAGATCGACCATGCGTGATCCCGGTCCACCTTGTTGCCGATTTGATCAGGAAGCTCTTCATAGCGGCCATCAACGACGACGCTCTTCCATTCGCGACCTTTGCCTTGCTCGTCGACCTGGACCGACACCAGAGGATTTTCCCGCATCCAGTCGATCTTCTTGCCAGGCATCGAGAACGCGTAGAGATAACGTTGCGCATAGGCATAATAGATCGGAACCAGGTAGGGCTGACCGTCCTTCGCGCATGCCAACCGCGCGAGCCGATTTTTCTCGAGCAGCGTCGTGCATTCCGGAATCGACAGTGTTTGGACAATCATCCTTCGATATCCGTCATTTGTTCCGCGCTTTGTCGGACCATTCGCAGGCAGCTGCGGTCGGTGAAACTTCCCTAACATCAGCCATTGACGGGAGCTTTCATTGACCGGGATCAAATCTCGGCTCTCGTCCATCATTTGACCAGGCGTAACCCCGCCTCGTACGGCCAGCGGCCTGGATGACAGTCAAACTGAAAAGGTAGTGCTTTGAGCACATTTCGCATGCGGTACATCCATCACGGTGCCAGTTGAGGGCAGCAAAGAATCTGGCGGATATCGTGGAGCACGCTTCAGAACGGCACCTCTCGACCGACGGATGTCATTGCGGCGCAATCCTGAGCATCAGGAGATCTGTGCGATGGGTGTCAGGGCTGCCGGTGGTCGCGACTTCCGGGTGCATGGTTTCGTTTGTTTCCAATTTGCAGCGCGGCCCGGAGGGCCGCGCCAATGTGGCACCTTCGGACGCGATCAGAAGAAGCCGAGCTTCTTCGGGCTGTAGCTGACCAGCATGTTCTTGGTCTGCTGGTAATGGTCCAGCATCATTTTGTGGGTCTCGCGGCCGATACCCGACTGCTTGTAGCCGCCGAAGGCCGCGTGCGCCGGGTAGGCGTGGTAGCAGTTGGTCCAGACGCGGCCTGCCTGGATGGCGCGGCCGAAGCGGTAGGCGCGGTTGCCGTCGCGGGTCCAGACACCGGCGCCGAGGCCGTAGAGCGTATCGTTGGCTATTCGTAACGCCTCGTCCTCGTCCTTGAAGGTCGTGACCGAAACCACCGGCCCGAAGATTTCTTCCTGGAAGATGCGCATCTTGTTGTGGCCCTTGAACACTGTCGGCTTGACGTAGTAGCCGCCCGCCAGATCGCCAGGCAGCACGTTGCGTGCGCCGCCGGTCAGCAGCTCAGCTCCCTCATGGCGGCCTATGTCGATATAGGACAGGATCTTTTCCAACTGCTCTGACGAAGCCTGCGCGCCGATCATCGTTGCCGGATCGAGCGGATCGCCCTGCACGATTGCCTCGACGCGCTTCAGCGCACGTTCCATGAACGTGTCGTAGATCGATTCATGAATCAGCGCGCGGCTCGGGCAAGTGCAGACTTCGCCCTGGTTCAGCGCGAACATGACAAAGCCCTCGATCGCCTTGTCGAAGAAATCGTCGTCCTCGGCGACCACATCCTTGAGGAAGATGTTGGGCGACTTACCGCCGAGTTCCAGTGTGACGGGAATCAGGTTCTGGCTAGCGTACTGCATAATCAGCCGGCCCGTCGTGGTTTCGCCGGTAAAGGCGATCTTGGCGATGCGCGACGAGGACGCGAGCGGCTTGCCGGCCTCCAGGCCGAAGCCATTGACGATATTAAGCACGCCGGGCGGGAGCAGATCGCCAATCAAATCAGCCCACAGCAGGATGGCGGCGGGAGTCTGCTCGGCGGGCTTCAGCACGACGCAGTTTCCGGCGGCAAGCGCCGGCGCCAGCTTCCAGCATGCCATCAGCAGGGGGAAGTTCCAGGGAATGATTTGGCCGACCACCCCGAGCGGCTCGTGGAAATGATAGGCAACGGTATCCTCGTCGATCTGGGAAAGGCTGCCTTCCTGGCCGCGCACGGCGCCGGCAAAATAGCGGAAATGGTCAATGGCGAGCGGCAGATCGGCTGCTGTCGTTTCGCGGATCGGCTTGCCGTTGTCCCAGGTTTCAGCGAGCGCGAGGAGATCGAGGTTCTCCTCCATGCGATCGGCGATGCGATTGAGGATCAGCGCACGCTCGGCCACGCTGGTGCGCCCCCAGGCGTCCTTGGCCGCATGCGCCGCGTCGAGCGCTGCTTCGATGTCGCTTGCGCCAGAGCGGGCGACTTCGCACAATAAATGACCGTTCACTGGCGAGAAGTTTTCGAAATACCTGCCGGAAAGCGGCTCGGCCCATTTGCCGCCGATAAAATTGCCATAGCGCTTGTCGAAGGGCGCCTTGACCGAGCGTGAGAATTCAACCTTATTCATGTCTTCCTCCCGAAACAACGTCGCGGGATGCGACGCTTCGGCGAAGAGACTTGCCGCATCTCCCCGCACGCTGTCACGATGCCGAGGACAGTGTGCGGATGGGACGTGTCGCAGAATTGCGACAGTCATGCTGGATTCGAAAAGATCAGTGCGACCTATGGACATCCAGCCGGTTGAGCTTCCGGTGGAGCGTCGCACGGCTGATCCCGAGCGCTTCGGCCGCGGCCGAGACATTTCCATCTGTCCGCGCCAGCGCCCGTTGCAGCACCCCGCGCTCCGCCTCGGCGAGGACTTCGGTGACTTTCCTCGCCCCAGCAATCAGATCGGCCGCAGGGATTGGCTTCTGGAGACACTTTTGTGTGATTCCAAGCGCCAGGCGCGCTGAGCGGGTCGCACCGACCACAAGGTCGTCCGCATCAACCGCGACCAGCGCCCCAGAACCCTTGTCGGCCACCGGTGCGAGCAGAATTCGCGCCTTGGGGAACGCCATCTTGAAGTTCTCCGCCTCGATGCGCCGCGAGGCGTCGACTACAGCTACGGAAATGAGATTGGCGAAGGCTTCGGTTAGATCCGCCCGGCAGGAAGACACGTCGAGGGCAGCAACAAGCTCCCCCTCGTGATCGTAGATGGGCGCGGTGATGCAACTCAGGGCGGTATTACGCGTGTGAAAATGCTGTTCGCGGTGGATCGTCAGCACGCGCTGCTCGACTAGACAGGTGCCGATGCCGTTGGTGCCCTCGCTCTCCTCGTTCCAAACCGATCCTGTCCACAAGCCCCAGGAATGAAACGTCTTGTCATCTGCAGGCGCTCCGCGTCGTTCGACCGGTACGCCATCACGGTTAGCGAGAAGCACGCAGCATCCAACACCTCCGACCGCAAGGTAAAGTCTATTAAGGCTTGATTGGGCAGCTCGGACGAGCGGTTCGATCTGTTGTCTGGCCTCGATGAATTCGGCCTCAGTCAGGTATCGCGGCGGTTTGGGATCGGTTGGATCGAGCCGGTGCAGATTCGACGAGCGTCGCCAGGAGGCGACCAGAGCGGATTTCGCCGCGGCATCGGACGCGATTGCGGCCTGTATACGGTCGGCATGATGACCGGATAGATCCTCGACCATGCTGTCCTCCCAAATCCCTACTCTTCCTTTCAGTTCCTAACCAGGTCTGTTCAAGACAGGAAGTTGTGTGCGTCAAGTTCTGCAAAAATGGCGTGGCATTCAGCGGTGACGTTGGCGTGTCCGCCGCGCAGCCCCCG
>NZ_JBVVQU010000122.1:0-3934 GCF_055811555.1 Mesorhizobium sp. WSM4813 | reverse complement strand
GCGTGTCGGCCGGCTTCATCGCCCCGGTCTTGACCGCAAGGCTGAGGCTCTCCTGCAACAGCGCCACGATCCGCTCCACGCCCATACGGCTGCGCCAACGCGTCATCGAGGAGCGGTCAAACGGCAGCGTATGGCAAAAGAACGTCTCGCCGGTGAGATAATTGACCGGCCCTGAGCGGCGGCGTCACGGATACTCGCCGCGGCATTCGCGCCCGGGGTCACAGTGGCGGCGGTAGCGCGTCATTACGATGTCGCGACCAGCTTGTCTATAAATGGCGCCGCACGGTGAGAGCCCGCGCGACAGGCTTTGCCGAGGTTGTCGCGGTTCCCGATGAGCCTGTCGCCGCTTCGGTGCCGGTGGCGTCACCAGCGGTGATCGAGCTGGAGATCGCCGGCAAGGTGCGGCTGCGGATTCCGCTGACCACGCCGCCGACAATGGCGGCGGCGATGGTGAAGGCGCTGGGTGTTTCATGATCCCGGTTCCGAGCCAGGTGCGGATCTGGTTGGCGGTCGGCCGGACCCATATGCGTCGCGGGATGCAGGAGACGTTGGGCCGGGACCCGCATTTATGTGTCGGGCGAAATTATGTGGCGGAGCCGTCCTGGCGCCAGCCCGAGTCTGCCTCGCGGCTATCTGTATGCCGTGCCGGATGTCCCTAGTAATTAAGCATAATTTTTTGGTAGATTTCGACCGCTTTGCCGAGCTGATCGATCTCCACGAACTCATTGGTGGTATGGGCTTGATCGATACTTCCAGGGCCGAGAATAACGCAGGGAATGTTTGCCAACGAAAGCTGGCTTGCATCCGTGCCATAAGGAACCCCAAGGGGCTTGCCCGTTCCTGCGACTTCTGCACATGCCTTAGCGGCCACTGCGGCAATTTGCGTGCCCTCCGCACTCGGAGGAGCTGGATCTTCCAAAGCAGGTAGCAACGAACGCACGTTGATCTTATCCGGACCTTGGCGCAGCTTTTCCAGTATGTTCTCAACTTCCTGAAGGGCATCCGCCGGTCGCTCTCCCGGCGTGAGTCGTCTATCGATCCAGACACGACACGATGGTGGTACGGTCGCCAATTCTACCCCTCCTTCAATGAGGGTAATTGTAAGCGTCGGCGGGCCAACCAACGGATGCACCCGCTCGACAAAGTCTCATTGATTTTGTCGAGCGCCAGAATGACCTTTGCCATTCGTGTAATCGCGTTCACTCCCAGATGAGGCTTGGAACTGTGAGCGGGCACACCCTCAACCTCAACCTGCCAGCGGACTGAGCCCTTATGTGCGACCACAAGCTCCAAATCAGTCGGCTCACCAACAACCGCCGCTTCGTATGAAGCACCTGATTGAGCAATTGCTCGCGCCCCCTTCTTCCGATACTCCTCGTCAACACTTGCAGCCAGGACGATCGTGGCTCGGGGCTTACGTTCTCCGAGTGTGGTGAGAGCCATCAACATCGCGGCCAACGGACCCTTATCGTCACAGCTTCCTCGCCCATATATCCGCCCTTCTCTTTCTTCTGGAGAAAAAGGATCTGCCACCCAATTTTCGACAGGTACCGTGTCCATATGGGATATGAACAAGACGCGATTGGAAGGATCCTGCCCTGGCACCCAGGTAAAGAAGTTCGACCGGCCGTCTGTAACGTCCTGATACTCATACGGTAGGTTTCGATCCCGGCAAAAAGCCTCGAGAAACTCGGCGATCTTTTGCTCTCCACTCCCCTGTGCTGAAGATGACGGGTTGATGCTCTCAATTTTGATGAGTTGCTTGAGAAGCTCAACCGTTTGTGTGCTTATGGACGACATAAATACCCCTCATTGAGAATGCAGCTTGCGGCTATAGCAGACAGTTCTTTGCCAGAGCGACGACTTGGTCGGCCTCGTCTGCAGTGTTGTATAGATGAAGTGAAAAGCGCAGCATCCCCCGGCGGACCGAGACAATCACCTGGTTCTTCAAAAAATGCTCGTGCAGCGAATGAATGCGGCTGTCGGATTCGCGCGAACCAGCAAGCGCTGCTGGAAGTCCGAGAGTAACGATACTTCCGGTGTGATTCCCTGGTGCCCCGCCGCAAACGGGTAGCCCGAGATCTAACAAGCCCGATGCCAGCCGTCTTGCAACCGATGTGACGCTTTGTTCAATCGCTAACGTGCCGATTTCCATCAGCTGTCCGATTGATGCGTAGACCGCTATTACGCCGGGGAAATTGTAATGGCCAATTTCAAAACGAGGCGCCCCGGCACGCAATTTTACCGAATCGAATATGGGAGCCGATTCTGGTGCGTCCCCGAGATCGACACTGAAGCGCGCGAGGTAGGCAGGGCTCAGGCGATCGGCCCATTCTCGGCGGCAATACAGAAATCCTAACCCATAGAGCCCCATTAACCCCTTGTAAGAGGACGCCACCAAACCGTCGACACCAAGCCGAGTGATATCAGTATCCAATATACCGACGGACTGCGACGCGTCGGCCAAAAGAAAAGCGCCAACCCGCTTGCACTCTTCAGCAATCGGCTCCATCACCGTCTTGAAGCCTGGCACCATTGTGACCGTCGATAGTGTGACGATACGAGTGCGAGAGTCGATGGCCTTGGTAAGAGCATCGCACGGAATTGCGCCGCTATCAGCTTCTACAATGCGAAGTTCAATTCGATGCTTGTCCCTGATTTGCAGCCAAGGCAAGATGTTGTTTGCGTGCTCCAATTGCCGGCACAGCACAACATTGTCTCCGGGCCTCCAATCAATCGCGTTTCCGATTATATTGATGCCTTCCGAGGCGTTCTTTGTGATAGCGATTTCATCTTTTTCGGCCGCGATGAATTTGGCGAACCTGGAGCGAGTCCGCTCGACAAGTTGCATCATTCTTTCTTCGTCATTCAGGCCGTTCAGTCTATTGTCGAGGTGCTGATCCATAGACGTTCGGGTCGTTCTGGATATAAGCCCCTGATTTGCAACATCCATGTAAATGGCGTTTTCAGTGGCCGGAAACTCCTGTCGAAGGAGGTCCAAGGGCAGAAAATGGCTTGTCATGCTCGTTATCAGATCCGTGTTTGTGGGTTGAGGAATGCAAAACCTACTCATGACGCCCAGTTTCTACAATTATGTCGAAATTGCCATTTTAAAGAGCGGTCGAGCTACCTTGCGTGCGACCCGACCATACCATTCGGCCGAATTTACAAAGACAAGAGGTTCACCACCGGAAGGCAAATAACTTTCGCAGATCGGATCATTTTATAGCTTGATCATTGTGGAAGTCAGACTAATATCACGGTAGGCAAGCAGTTTTTCTGCGCGAATATATTCTTTTTTGCAGTGATCGTGAAATGGACCTGGATCGAGTTGATCGGAAGCTTCTCAATGCCGTGCAGCGCGACAATCGCCTTACGACAGCCGAATTGGGCGAACTTGCGGGCCTTTCTGCAACCGCTTGTCAGCGGCGACTGAAGCGACTGCGTGATGATGGTGTGATTGAGGCTGACGTTGCCATAGTCTCCCCAAAAGCCGTGGGTCGTCCCATGCTCATGCTGGCGTCTATCAGTCTGGAGCGCGAGCGGCTAGATATCATTGATCGGTTCAAGCAAGCGGTCCGGCGCACGCCTGAGATCATGAGTGCGTATTATGTAACGGGGGAAGCCGATTTCGTTCTCATGATCTCTGTGCGGGACATGGCCGAGTATGAGGCATTTACCCGTCGATTTTTTCACGAGTCTGATATCAAAGCAGTCAAGACGATGGTAGTAATGGATCGCATCAAGGCATCGTTGGCTCTGCCTATTGAGGAATAACTGCAATATTCTGCGTCGAGTGTTGCCCTCCAAGCGCATCAACCTAATATCGATTGCGGATCGTCGGGTGGTGACACGATCTGGGGCGTCGGCTGAACTGTGCCGACATCATTCTTTATCTCGACGGACTGTATCGTTCGTCGCGTAAGAGTTCGGC
>NZ_JBVVQU010000121.1:0-4319 GCF_055811555.1 Mesorhizobium sp. WSM4813 | reverse complement strand
AATTCACGTCGGCTCAACAGGCCCGTAGCTACGCCACGGCTGAGATACTCGAGTTCCTGTGACATTAAGTGCTCCTCGCTTGTTTCCCCTTGTGCCGATCAAGCAGCCTTCTTTTTTATGATATTACGGGGCTCGCTGGGCCGTTTTGCGCAAATTTTCCTCCTACCAATGCAGGAAATCGGCATTTTTCCTCTTTATGTGCATAGGGCGACGGGCGACGATGTCTGATAAGAAACTCGAATTAAAGGATCGGTAAGGTACAATAGAGGGGCCCTAGTGCCCCGTGTTGGGCATGCGCTAAGATAGCTTTGGCATGGACTGAAATTTGCGCTTTCGTGGTGGCTCACGCCATCGATGTCGCAAGGCAAGGAGGTTTTGGTGCAGGATTGCCAAGGGAGGTTGAGCAAAGATCGCTGCGATCAGAGAGGCGACGATCTGGCGGGTAGCGCGCCACAGCAGCGGGCGTCCGTCGCTCAAGGGGGAGAGACACCCAACTCCTGCGAGAGGGGTTCGGTCACAAGCGCGATGAGGAACTGCGCAAGAATCCAAGGCTTTGCGATCCTTGCGTCTTTGGCGGGAGGCGCGCGCAGTCCGATCAGGCTCTTCAGACGCTTGAAGGCGAGCTCGATGCGCCAGCGCATGCGATAGAGCTTGAGAACTGTGCCGGAGGGAAACTCCTCCTGGTCAAGCGAGGTCACAAGGATAACAAAGCCGGCAGCAATCAGCGTCTGCGGTTGAACCTGCTTGCCCTTGGCCTTGGCTTCCTTGTTGATTTTGCGCCGCGCTTCTTGTGTCGCGGCCTCGGATTTGCGCAAGGCGATCAGGCGCATCTTCAGGGGCTCGCCCTTCTTCTTGAGGCCCAGCCAGACAGGCGTTTCGATGACCTCCTCGCGGCAGCTCTTCAGGTGGCCGATGAGATCGAACGCCTTGCCGTTGGCGTCGAGCCATCGCACATTCTTCCACGCCGCGCGCACGACAACGTCGCCGCCTTGCGCCATGACCTTTGCGATCCGCTCGGCCTGCAGATAGGCGCGGTCGCCGATGCGGATCTCGCCCGCCACCACCGGCACGCGGTCGATCAGCTCGGCCTCGCTCTGGTCGGTGATCTCGAGGAAATCGAACTGCTCGCGCTCAAGATCGAAGGCGCAGTGCATACGCCAAAGGCCATTGTTCTTCTTCTCATGCACACCGGCCTTGGCAACCGATGTCGCATCGAGGATGCGGATCAGCCGGCCCTTGGCCAAGCCTACCTCCTCGCGCTTCAAAAGATACCCAATCAACTGCTGCAGCCACGGCCCTGCGTTGCGCAGCCGGCCGAGCAACGCCACGTCCGAGATGTCGGCGATCCCGCTCGCCGCCGCCCAGGCCACGACGCCCCGCATGCCCACCTTGCCAAGGCAGTAAGCCAGAGTCAGGCGCAACAGATCAGTAGCCGATCTGACGCCCCGCGGCCGCAGGAACGCCTTCGTCTCGCGAGCACTCCCCGCGATCAACTCTTCACCACCGAGAAGCTCAATCGTCTCGGCCCAGCCGTCATCTACAAGCGATTCGTGAGTCATCGCAGCGTAGAATAACAACCGATTCCCCGCTGCAACTCCTATCTTAGCACACATGCCGTGTTGGGAGAGCCTGCCCATCAGGTCATGCCCTCGGCGCCGATGCGGCTGGATTCCAGAAGAACATAATCGCCAACGGATCCGAACTCACTTTGCCTGCCATGGCTTTAGGACGGCTGCCGCAGACGACCCAGCGCAAGGGCTACCCCAAACGAGACCGAAAAACGTGAACCGGGAAGATTGAAGGGTGCGCATTCCGCAGCTAAAGAAGCGTTTCCTTGAGCCGCGCTGCATGGCCGAGTGGGCGCTGACGCGGTGATCTTAGGCACATGTGCAGGTCCGCTCGGTCGACGACTTGGTCGTGGCGATCAGCGCGAGCGGCGTCGTGGAAAGGCCTTCATCTTTCAGCCGATCCCGGTCACAGCCGCGAGCTCTGGCTCCGGAAGAACGGCTGGCGCCGTGTCAATCTCTTGTGTCTCCTTCAACGCCCATGAGAATAAGGCGACCGTCGCCATGGTGCTCGACGTGAGTTCCAGCGCTGCCGGATGGGAGGTCGAAGAAGTCCGAATCAACCAGTTGTCTTGAGAAGGCGACGAACCGTTTCCCGGGGTGGGCGCCCGCTCTATCAAATTGAACTAAAATTCGGCTGTCAGCCGCTTCAGGTACACGGCCGCTGCTCTGAGTTAGCCTTGGACCCTCATGTGCTGGCCTCGCTTAGCGATATGCCGCGCCGGTGCAGGCGAATAACGATAGATCCGTATCCCATTCGAGATGAGGAGTTTTGGCATCCTCAACGTCGGCGATTTGAGACGCAATATCTTGTTGTTTTCGATGTGTCGATCTCCCTCTAGCCTATCCTCGAACCCAAGCGGCCGGACGAGATTCATCGGCCGGAGACGGGCAGGATTACGTAGGAGACAGACTCTGCGTTGGTGCACAGTGTTATGGGTGACGACTCATTCCGTTTCGTCTCAGTTGTTGCCCCCTGTGTTAAGATCCCGGTCAAAGCGAGGAAACGCGGAACTCGAGATTTCGAGCCGGATTCGATGGCCGGGCGGGAACCAGTTGCTGGTGGCGTCCAGATCGATTTCGATTTGGTAGACCTCCCCTGGCTCCATCGTCACCGTCCGGTCGAAGCTTTCGCGGTATCGAGCGCGGCAACCGTCCACGACGTCAATCGCACGCCCGTCCGGATGTCCGTCCGGAAGTCTGGCCACAAAATCGATGTCTCGGGCCGAAGAAGATATGGAAAATACTGCCTTAATGAACCCAGCGACTTCTAGCCCCTGTTCGAGTACCTCCGAGGTAAAACAAAAAACGTCTTGACGGAGTTCGACTTCCTGATAGGCCCGCGGGCCTAGCGTCGTCCCCTTTGCGTTCCCGCCGTGCACCCCAAGAAACGGTACCGGATTGCCGGGGTCATAAGCGTACGTGTCGGCTGGCTCATCGTCAGAAGGTGGCGCTAGGTCGAGCCTGCCATTGCCGAGGCGAGTGTTGGCATTTCCACCGCTGCGCAGGAACCAGCACTATACTTCCACCCCGGAGGGCCATTCTGAGGCCGTACGCCATTCGTTGCGACCCATCACGACGTACTGGACGCGAGGCATTTCCTCGATCCGATCTGGCTCCTCTTTCAACCAGCAGTCATACCAGTTCAGATAAATCTGCCTGCAGTCCAGGCGGGCGTCGCCCAGCTCGCGTTCGCCGACGACAGTCGGGCCCTCAGTGTCGCGGTGCCTGCTGGCGAGAGAAAGATGTGCTGGTGCTCACTAGCCGCATGGCTTGCCCCCGAGAGCTGAAGACCCGCTGCTGATGGAGAGCGTCGCCAGCGCCGACATCATACCCTGAACGCACGAACAGGGTTGGTGTGTCGATCTGTGAGTCCTCGCGAAGGAAGCCCAGCCGATCGAACCAGGGGTCATCAGGGTCGCGTGAAACCCAAACTCCCACTCCGTTGGTCACGCCGTCGCGCATGGGAACACGCAGCCCCAGTTTCCAGAACCACTTCATAACAGAGCATCAAAGGAATCGGGCCAAGTCTAACACACAAAGTGGATTCCCTTTACTGCTCCTGCAACCTCTGGCCTACCTACCGCCAAGTAGCAGCTCGAACAGCGGTGCCAATGTAGGCCGCTTATCAAGGTCGTCTATGAACTCCCCGAGCAACCCGAGTTGCTTCTCGGAGAACGGCAACATCGACACTGCAGCACAGGCCCTAAGTTTCCGCACGCCATCGGCGAGAGAAGCTGGGCTTTCGGGATGCCCAAAAGGCTTGTCGATGCGGATGAAATGTTGCGCTCCAGACTTTAGCTTCACTTTGACTGTCGTCGGCGAATTCCCGTAACGACCGTGAGTGCGATCAATTTCTGGATCAACCACGATCTTCGTGGCCGCCATGATTTTGCGCACAGCCGGATCCTTAAGCGTTTCGGCTCGGAAATCTCCAATTGTGACGCTGCCACGCTGCGCCGCTACAGCGACGACGTAAGGCAGGCTGAAACGCGCAACAACAGGGTCGGCGGGGTTCCACTTTTTGTCACAAGGCTCGAGCACGACACTTCCAGCACGCTGATTCAATCCGAGCTCAATTGAAACAATATCCTCGCCTGTGAAGTTGTGCTTCTGCCGCAATTGCAGCAGACCATCGATGCCGTGATGCGTAGCTCTACAGGAAGGCCAAGGTTTAAAGCTAATGAAGGCGTTCACATAGTCGCGGCCGAGTTTGTTCATAAGCAAATCAAGGTTATAAGCTGGTTCGAAGGC
>NZ_JBVVQU010000120.1:0-4338 GCF_055811555.1 Mesorhizobium sp. WSM4813 | reverse complement strand
TGGCGCTGGATGCGATCACGCATCAGCAATCGACGTTCACGCGCCGCGACATGGCAAAGTTCGCGCACCGGCACAGCGACGGGATCAATCAGTTCAACGACGTGATGGACGCGATTCGCAGCGCGCCCGACCTGGTCGAACTCGGCAAGGACGGCAGGGGCGAGGATCGCTTCACCACCCGCCAGATGATCGAGGCCGAACAGCGTCTGCATGATGCTGCCGAACTCATGGCCGAGAGGGAACGCCACGAGGTAAGCGATTCCGACAGGCAGGCGGCGTTGGCCCGAGCAGAAGCGCGCGGACTTGTGCTGTCGGGCGAGCAGGCCGACGCGCTGGCGCACATCACAGACAGGCGCGATCTGGGGATCGTTGTCGGCTATGCCGGAACCGGCAAGAGCGCCATGCTGGGCGTGGCGCGGGAGGCATGGGAAGCGGCGGGCTATCAGGTCAGGGGCGTAGCACTTTCCGGCATCGCGGCGGAAAATCTCGAAAGCGGATCGGGCATCGCCTCGCGCACCATCGCCAGCATGGAACATGGTTGGGGACAGGACCGGGACATGCTCACCACGCACGACATTCTGGTGGTCGACGAGGTGGGCATGGTCGGCACGCGCCAGTTGGAGCGGGTGCTGTCCCATGCTGCCGAGGCCGGAGCCAAGGTCTTGCTGGTCGGCGATCCGCAGCAGTTGCAGGCCATAGAGGCGGGCGCGGCCTTCCGCTCGATCCACGACCGTCATGGCGGCGCAGAAATCGGCGAGGTGCGCCGCCAGCGCGAAGGCTGGCAAAGGGACGCCACGCGCGATCTGGCGACCGGCAGGACCGGCGAAGCGATCCGCGCCTATGACAGTCACGACATGGTGCATGAGGCACAAAGCCGGGAACAGGCACGCGGCGATCTGGTCGACCGATGGGACCGCGACCGGCAGGCGTTACCCCACAAGAACCGCATCATCCTCACCCACACCAATGACGAGGTGCGCGCGCTTAATGAAGCCGCACGCGAACGGATGCGGGCGGCGGGCGACCTCGGTGATGATGTGCGGATCACGGTCGAGCGCGGCGAACGGAGCTTCGCCAGCGGGGACCGCGTCATGTTCCTGCAAAACGAACGCGGCCTTGGCGTGAAGAACGGCACGCTCGGTGCCATCGAAGAGGTCGGCACGCAATCCATGTCCGTGCGCACCGACGACGGCCGCTCCGTGCGCTTCGACCTCAAGGATTACGACCGCATCGATCATGGCTATGCCGCGACCATCCACAAGGCTCAAGGCATGACCGTGGACCACACCCATCTGCTGGCGACGCCGGGACTCGATGCGCACGGTAGCTATGTCGCCCTGTCGCGTCACCGCGACGGCATGGACCTGCATTATGGCCGTGACGACTTCGCCAGTCAGGACAAGCTCATCAATACCCTGTCGCGCGACCGCGCCAAGGACATGGCGTCCGATTACGAGCAACGCAATCCCGTGCAAGGCTATGCCGAGCGACGGGGCATCACCTTCCGTGAGCGTGTCGCCGAGATCGTCAAAAAGATCGTGCCGGAGAAGGTGCGCAGCATGTTCGATAGCCCGCGGCTGCCTGCAGCTGGCGCGTCCAGCCCGGAGGGCGTGCAGAGGCCGGAACGCGAAAGTGCCGGAATGGAGGCACGGCGCGAAACCAAAGCGCCCGCCAGAGAGGCCCCCGAGGATCAAGAGGCAACGCTGCGCCGCACCCGAACCGACGCCCTCAAACGTCATGCCCGCGCCGTGGATGCCATATTCAGCACCGAAGATGCGGGCGGCAAAGCAGATCCGGCGCAGATGCGCGAACTGACCGATGCCCGGAAAGCCTTCGAGGAGGTGCGTCCGCATGGCTGGCGCGATGCCGAGGCGGCTTACGCCAACGATCCCGACCTTGCCCGCGAGGCAGGCACGGGCAGGGTCAACCGCGCCGTCCGCGCCCTCCAGCTTGAAGCCGAACTGCGCACCGATCCAGGCCGCCGCGCCGACCGCTTCGTGGAGCGCTGGCAAAAGCTCGACCAAACCAGCCAACGGCAGTATCAGGCTGGCGACATGTCCGGCTACCTGGCTACGCGGTCGGCGATGGGCGACATGGCCAAAAGCCTCGGACGCGATCCACAGCTTGAATCCCTCCTAGCCAACCGCAAAGCTGATCTTGGCATCCAGTTCGAATCGGGCCGCCGTTTCGGCGCGGCACTCGCTTTCACGCACGGCCTCGGACTCGGTAGGGGGCGAGGCATCGGAATCTAGACCCCGTCCGATTTACCGCCGTTTCCACGTCACCCTACGACGCTACAGCGATCCCTCTTGCGCGTCCGTATCGGTCCGCCCTGTCTGGTCTCGACAGTTGTCAGAAATAACCGGCAGGAGGCAGGCCATGCGCGAACCAGACCGTATCATTCGGCTCAAAACCGTCCTTGTCCGGACCGGGCTGTCGCGGTCCACCATCTACCGCAAGATCGCCGAGGGCACCTTCCCGGCCCAGATCAGGATCAGCGTCAACGGCGCGGGCTGGCATGAATCCGACATCAACAGATGGATCGCCGACCCCGTCTCCTGGCGTCCAAAAAGCGAGTTCGACTTCGATGGCTGATCGCGCGGCCTAGGCCGAAGTGCGGCTAGCAGCACTGCGAAAATGGCTCAATCCACCAAGGACTGCCGCGATATGGCCGCTTTGCGCCTGCGGTCGGACATCGCGAGTGGAAAAACTGCGAAACCGCGCGGCGTAGGCCGAGGCGGAGCCACTACAGGCGGCGCCGGTGTCGCGGCGCGAACGGTCTCGACGCTACAGAGCCTCTTTGCGCATGCAGTGAGGCTCGACGTTCTTGCTTCCAACCCGGCAGTGGTGTGCGCAAGCGTGCCGGAAAGAAGAGGGAACGCCGCCTCATCGTCGCTGAGATCAAAAGGCTGGGCGAGCTGATGCGCGTCGCGGAAAGGAAATGAGCGACGAGTGCCGGTATCCAAGATCCGCTCATGCCCGCCGGCGCATTCTCAGGCCCATTTGATTAAAGAGCTCCGTCGTTGTCCCCGCCGCCAACTATTTAGAAGCTAGACCAGCCTCCACCAGCCTGCGGAATGCCTCCGATCTAGTGGGAAGATCGGGCTGATTGCGACGCCATTCGTCAACGCGAGCAAGCAAGTCACTTGAGAGTCGCAACTCGAAGCGCTCAGTTTTGGTGTCCACAGGATCAGGTGTATTTGACAATGGGTTTGTCCGTAATGTACGGTATGTACGTAATTTGTGGTTCGCGCTTGCAGCCGAACGACGTGCTCGAACACGTCGCTCGGCCTGACCACAACCCAAGCTGTTTGGAGCTCGGATCATGGCTGATTCCGACAATAGCATGACTCTGCCTTTCGTCACTCGCAGGCGAGTGCTTGTGGGAACAATGGCGGCTACCACTGCGAGGACCCTTGAAGGGAACGTGTTCGCAGGCGATGCCGGAACGACGAATGTTCCTCCCGACCCGGGCTGGCGCTTTGGCGGGAATGGGAGACAACCCACAGGCTTACCGAGCGGCTTTGCCGCAGTCAGCAGCGCCTGGAAACGAGGCTGGTCGAGAGCGTCGGCTTTCCTTGTGTGATCGTCCGTCTGCCCGGGGGTGAGGAGGTGACGGTTCACTCGATCGAGGCACTCAATGAAGTGCTCGGCAAAGGGCCGGATATGGCGGCTCTGCGCCAGAAGGCCGAAGCTGATTTCGCCGCGCATCAGACATGCTGGGACGCGGCTGCCGACAAGACCGGTTACACCGCAGCACTCAGGGCCGAGCGCAAGGCTGGCGACCGCGCACAAGATCTGCTGGAGGCGTTCTCAACGACGCCCGCCACGACACTGGCCGGTGTGGCGGGCAAGCTCGATGCCGTGTTGCGCGAAGGCGAGGCGTGGGAGGAATGCTCCGAATTTCCCTGGCCGCAAATCCGCTCGGCGCTCAACGATCTGGTGCGCATCGCCGAGCAGATGATGCCGGAACAGGTCTTTCACGGCGAACCGCGTCCCAAGCTCCGCCCGCGGCGGGCTGGCTGCTGTTTTCGAGCCTGAAAGGCGAACAAGAAGGAGGCGAGATATGAAGACCAGCCCAACCCGATTGCCGGTTTCAGTGAAGAAACTCTCGACTTGCAGCGAAGCGGAGTTGGCGGCACCAGACGCTCTTGCGGCATCTCACCATCCAGCGGCGAGTGATCCCGATCTGCTGGACGCCTTCAATCGCGATGCCGCCTTGGAGAAGTGGACCGTGCCTGAAGCTGCAGAGGCGGCAAAGGCTCTGTGGGGAAGGACAGCCGCGACCGCAATCGCCTGGTGCGCCTTCTCGGCGCATTGCGACGGGCGGACACAGGA
>NZ_JBVVQU010000119.1:0-4395 GCF_055811555.1 Mesorhizobium sp. WSM4813 | reverse complement strand
GGGTTCGGTCTCCCGTCCGCCACCGCACCTGCTTTCATAGCAGAGTCGGCAAGAAACAAGTTACAAGGGGGGCGCGAAGGAACGCTAACTTTTGCAGCAACTCTGAAACCAGCGATGGGCAGCTCCATAGTTGATAGGCTGGCGGGACAGCGCCCCCCTCTGTCCTACCGGACATCTCCCCCACACGGGGGGAGATTGGCGGCTCAAGCGTCCCGCTCGCCTCCCCCACGTCGGCAACAGATGAATCAAATTTGCCGGTCAGGCGAAAACTATTCGGTTGCGGTGAGCCGCCGCCCTGCCTACGATTTCAATCAGCATTGAGGACAAAGGCAGGATGCAGCAACCCGGCCGTGCCGCAGAGATCAAGGCAATCGGGATCGGCAAGAGCTTCGGCTCGTTCCGTGCGCTGGACGATCTGACGCTCGATATCGGCCGCGGCGAGTTCCTGACCCTCCTCGGGCCCTCCGGTTCGGGCAAGACCACCTTCCTGATGATCCTTGCCGGTTTCGTGCAGCCGACCGACGGTCGCCTCTACACCGACGGCGTCGACATCACCGAGCGGCCGGCCGAACAGCGTGCCGCCGGCATGGTTTTCCAGGGTTACGCGCTGTTCCCGCATATGTCGGTCGAGGCCAACATCGCCTTCCCGCTCAAGGTGCGCAAGAAATCGTCGGCCGAGATCAAGCGGCGTGTCGGCGAGATGATCGAGCGCGTCGGGCTGAAGGGCCACGAGAAGAAACTGCCGTCGCAATTGTCCGGCGGCCAGCAGCAGCGCGTCGCGCTGGCGCGCGCCCTGGTGTTCGAGCCGGGTGTGCTTTTGCTCGACGAGCCGTTCTCGGCGCTCGACAAGGGCCTGCGCGGCCAGATGCAGGCCGAGATGAAGCGGCTGCACCAGGAAACCGGCACCACCTTCGTCTTCGTCACCCATGATCAGAGCGAGGCGCTGGCACTGTCGTCGCGCGTCGCCATCTTCAACCACGGCAAGTTGCTGCAGGTCGGCGCGCCTGACGAGGTCTACGACCGGCCGGCCAACCGCTTCGTCGCCGAGTTCCTCGGCGAGATCAACATGCTGCCGCTGAAGGGCGTGCGCAACGCCGACAACGGCGCCACCGGCCTGTGCGAAGACCGCACCATCACCCTGCGCGGCAATGCAAGCGCCGTCGGCAGCAACGCCATCCTGGCGATCCGGCCCGAATACATGTCGATCGCCCCCGAAGCGACAGCCGGCGAAAACGGCATCGCCGCGACTGCGGTCGCCTCGACCTATCTCGGCGCTGCGACGCGGCTCGATCTCACCACGCGCCAAGGTGCCAAGGTGACGGTCTCGGTGCCGAACGAGGTCGCCGCTTCGGCACTCAGCAGGGGCAATTCCGTGTGGCTGACATGGCCTGCGGAAAAAGGTTTCCTCCTTCCGGACGGAGGACAATGACGATCGGCGTGGCGAAGCCGAAATTCGCCAGGCTGGCTTTCGGGAAATATCAACGACAAAAAAGGGGAACTGACATGACGAACAAAACCAAGAAACACTCCATCGAGACGCTGTCCGCCAGGGCGGCGCGCGGCGAGATCTCGCGCCGGCAGTTCACGCAGCTGGCCGCACTCGTGCTGGCCGGCACGCCGATGCTGCTGCGCTCGACCGGCGCCTTCGCGCAAGCCAAGGAACTGGTGCTGGTCAACTGGGGTGGCGACGCCATCACCGCCTATGACGCGGCCTATGGCCAGGCCTTCACAAAGGAGACCGGCATCACCGTCAAGATGGATGGCTCCGGCCCGACCGAAGGCGCAATCGCGGCGCAGTTCAAGAGCGGAGCCCCAACCTGGGACTTGGTCGACGTCGACCCATTCTCGGCGATCACGCTCGGCGCACAAGGCATGCTCGAGCCGATCGACTATTCGATCGTCGACAAGAAGAAGATGCGCGAGGGCTTCGGCTGGGAGCACGCCGCCTCGACCTATTTCTTCTCCTATGTCATCGCTTATGATTCCGAAAAATTCGGCAGCCAGGCACCGACCGGCATGGCCGATTTCTTCGACGTGACGAAATTCCCCGGCAAGCGCTCGCTCTACAAATGGGGCGTGTCGAGCTGGGAAGCGGCACTGCTCGCCGACGGCATCGCGCCGGCCTCGCTCTATCCGCTCGACCTCAAGCGCGCGCATGACAAGATCGCCGCCTTCAAGGAGAACGTGGTGGCCTATTGGGGCGGCGGCGCCGAAAGTCAGAGCGTGCTGCTCGACGGCGAGGCCTCGATGGCGATCGTCTGGTCGACGCGGGCCTCGCTGATCGAGCAGGATTCCGGCGGCAAGATCAAGTTCATCTGGGACCAGGGCCTGATTTCGCCCGGCGCGCTCGCCGTGCTCAAGGGCAATCCCGGCGGCAAGGACGCGGCGATGAGGTTCATCGCCAGCGCCCAGGACCCGGAAAAGCAGCTGATCATGTTTGACAAGCTCGGCCAGGGTCCGGCCAATCCGGCCGCCGACGCGCTGATCCCCGCCGACAAGAAGCGCATCAACCCGGTCGACCCCGAAAACATGAAGAAGCAGATCCCGCTCGACATGGAGTGGTACGCCAAGAACTACGGGGCCGCACTCGACGAATACACGAAGATCATCTCCGCCTGATCGACCGGGATAACCGGGCCGAGATGAAAGCATATCTCTCCGACAGGATCGGCGCGGCGCTGTTGATGGCGCCGCTGCTCCTGTTCCTTGGCGCCGCCTACGCCTGGCCATTCTTCGGCGTCGTCAACTGGAGCTTCACCCTGCCCGAGCCGGGGCTCGGGCAGTATGGCACGCTGCTTAGCGACCCGCTGGTTCAGTCGGTGTTTGTCCGCACGCTGCGCATCGCCGCGATTGTCACGATCGTTTCGGTTGCCGCCGCCTACGCCATCACCGTGGTGTGGGTGCGCGGCACGCCGGCGCAGCGCGTGATCGCCGAGTTCTGCATCCTGGTGCCGTTCTGGATCTCGGTGCTGACGCGCGCCTTCGGCTGGGTGGCGCTGCTTTCCAATCGCGGCCTGTTCAACACCTGGCTGCAGGCGATCGGCTTCATCTCAGAACCGCTGACGCTGGTGCGCAACGAATTCGGCGTGATCGTCGGCATGACGCATTTCCTCATTCCCTTCGCCGTGTTTCCGCTGGCGTCTTCGATGCGCAGCCTCGACGACCGCGTGCTGCTGGCGGCGCGCGGGCTCGGCTCCAGCCGCATGCGCACGTTCTGGTCGGTGTTCGTGCCGATGACGCACTCCGGCATCATCGGCTCGGCGCTCATCGTCTTCGTCTTTTCGCTTGGCTTCTTCGTGACGCCGGCGATCCTCGGCGGCGGCCGCAGCGTGATGGTCGCCGAGCTGATCTATCTTCGCATCTTCCAGAGCCCGGACTGGGGCCTGGGGGCGGCGATCAGCGTCGTGCTGGTGCTGTTCGTCGGCGCGCTGATGGCGCTGGTGTTCCGCTATGTCAGACCGAAGCAGCTGATCTGATGCCGACCTATCGCCCCGGCCCCGTCTCGCTGGTCCTCGCCGCCCTGGTTGCGCTGTTCCTGCTGTTGCCGCTGCTTGCCGTCATTCCGGTGTCGCTGACGCCGACCCGCATGCTGGCAATGCCATCCGGCGAATTGTCGCTGCGCCACTACCGGGCGCTGATCGAGGATCCGCGCTGGATCAACTCGATCCTGCTCTCGATCAGGATCGGCGTCGTCAGCAGCGCTTTCTCCACCGTGCTGGCACTGTGCTTCAGCCTTGGTGTGTGGATGTTCCAGCCGCGCTTCACCGCCGCGCTGGTCGGCTTCGTGCTGCTGCCGATGGTGGTGCCGCCGGTGGTTTCGGCGATCACGCTCTACTTCCTGCTGACCTCGATTTCCGGCGTCAGTTCGTTCTTCGGCTACGACACCTGGCTCGGTGTCGCCATGGCGCATGCGGTGATGACAGTACCCTTCGCCACAGTGCTGATCCTGGTGTCGCTCAGCCAGCTCGACCGGCGCATCGACCTTGCCGCGCGCGGCCTCGGCGCCACGGTGTGGGAGCGCGCCACCCGTATCATCATGCCCAACATCAAGTTCGGCATCGTCACCGCAGCCCTGCTGTCCTTCGTGCTGTCCTGGGAAGAGATCGGCGTCACCCTGTTCATCACCTCGGTCAACGCCATCACGCTGCCGCGCCTGATGTGGATGGGCCTGCGCGACAACATCGACCCGGCGATCGCCGCACTTTCGGTGATCCTGATCATCATCACGGTGCTGGTGCTCGCGGCGCGCAGTGCTGTGGTGAGGCTGCGCGGGGGGCAGTGAGGCGTCCGAAGCGGAGCGCATATCCGCTCGATAGTTGGCGGGACAGCGCCCCATAGGCGCTAACTTAGGGCACGAGCGTTATCCTTGCTGCGGCGGATTGGCTTTTTCGTCGC
>NZ_JBVVQU010000118.1:0-4573 GCF_055811555.1 Mesorhizobium sp. WSM4813 | reverse complement strand
GCCTTCGAACCAGCTTATAACCTTGATTTGCTTATGAACAAACTCGGCCGCGACTATGTGAACGCCTTCATTAGCTTCAAACCGTGGCCGGCCTGTAAGTGTACGCATCCTGGGATCGACGGGCTGCTGCAATTGCGGCAGAAGCACAACTTCACAGGCGAGGATATTGTTTCAATTGAGCTCGGATTGAATCGTCTCGCTGAAAGTCTTGTGGTTCAGCCGCGCGACCAGAAATGGAACCCGACGGACGCTGTTGTAGCGCGTTTCAGCTTGCCTTACGCCATCTCTGTCGCGGCGCAGCGGGGCCAAGTCGTGATTCGCGATTTCCTTCCAGACGCACTTGAGGATCCGGCTGTGCGCCGGATCATGGCGGCCACCAAGATCGAAGTCGATCCAGAGATCGAACGCACTCGGGGCCTCTATTCTAATTCGCCGGTGACGGTCAAAGTAAAGCTGAAAGGTGGAGCGGAACATTTCATTCGTGTCGACAAAGCATTCGGACACCCAGAAAAGCCGGCTTCCCTCGCCGATGGCATCCAGAAACTCAAAGCTTGTGCCGAAATGTCGATGTTGCCGTTCTCCGAGAAACAACTCGGGTTGATCGGAGACTTCATCCGCGATCTTGACAAGCAGCCCACGTTGGCACCGCTATTCGAGCTGCTAGTGGGCGGTAAGTGGTCTGGTCTCGGGTGAATGTGGGACACAAAGACGAGCTAATTCAGAGCTAGGCGATTTTATGAAAAATTCGGTGCCTTGTCGCCAAGCGATCTTAGTACCCTGAAGTTCGGGTAATGGACTGTCTCGCCTGCGTGATGCGGGTGCACGGGAGCCGGTAACCCGAATAGTGCTCAACAGGATAGTGGCCGAAGACGGTGGGCGTGAGAGAGCAACAGTTCTTGCCCATTCCGTTCAAAGTTCCGCGCTCGGTGCCGCGCTCGCCAACGGTGTGATGGCACACGCTTGCGATTTTGACGACATCAGCGACCCGACGTGCGGGCCCCAACTGCGCCAGCACCCCCTGCGATTTTGGCGGCCGGTGAACTGGCACAACAATCGGGCCGAGATGTCCTTCTCGCATATGCCGCGGCGTAAGACCGTATGTCCGCCTCTGCCGATGAGGTGGCTCGCCCTACACTGCGCGTCCGAGTGTTGCTCGGCGGGCCGAGCCGATCCTCACCACAGGAGGACGAGCCGTGGCGGATTATAGAGAAGCATTTGTCAGAATCGATGTTGCGACGCTGAAGAACGCTATTGCGGTTGCGGAGGCAGGCCGGGAAGGAGAGGTTCGGTTCTTCGGTGAGGTCGACGCGTCGGCGACCAGCATGCGGCGGGTCATAGGCCGGATCGCCAGCCGCTTTGATTACGTGCATTTCTGCTATGAGGCTGGGCCGACCGGGTACGGCCTTTATCGCCTGATCCGGTCGCTCGGGCACGAGTGCACCGTGGTTGCACCATCATTGATACCGAGGAAGCCCGGCGATCGGGTGAAGACGAACCGTCGAGACGCCATTTCCCTTGCCCGGCTATTGCGCGCCGGCGAGCTGACCGCGGTGTGGGTTCCCGATGAAGGGCACGAGTCCATACGGGATCTTGTTCGCGCGCGGGCGGCCGCGGTCGAGACGCTGCGGGTCCATCGCCAGCAGGTGAGCGCATTCATGCTCAAGCACGGCCGTAGCTATCCGCGAAAGAAGAGCTGGACGATGCGCTATCTACGCTGGCTTCAGGAACAAAGGTTCGATCATCCCGCGCATCAGATCGCACTCCAGGAGATGGTCGAGGCGGTGCGCGTCTCGAAAGAGCGGGTCGAGCGGCTGGAGCGTGTGATCGAAGAGTTTGTCCCGACCTGGTCGCTGGCACCGATCGTGTGGGCGCTTCAGACATTGCGTGGGGTAGACCTGATTGTCGCCGTGACGTTCGTCACCGAAGTCGGTGACGCCAGCCGGTTCGAAAGCCCACGCCAGCTCATGGGATATCTCGGTCTGGTCCCCGGCGAGCGCTCAACCGGGGAGACAGTCCGGCGCGGCGGCATCACAAAGGCAGGCAACGGTCGGGTTCGCCACATGTTGGTCGAGAGCGCCTGGACCTATCGACATCCGCCCAAGGTCGGGAAGGCGAAGCTATACCGGTTGGAGAAGGCATCACCGAAGGTGCGTGAGATCGCCTGGAAGGCGCAGTCCCGCCTGACAGCCCGCTACCGCATGCTGAGCGCTCGGGGTAAACGGACAACGGTTGTCTGCACCGCGATCGCCCGTGAACTGGTCGGCTTCATGTGGGCAGTCGCAAGGGAGGCGCGCGTCACCTGATCGCTCGCCGCGACGGCGCATATATCGCGCATGGGCGGAGGCGGGACCACGGCAGGGGAATGGCCGTCAGACGCTTTGTGGCCGGCGAACCGCCGACGCCCGCAGTAAGATAGGAACAGCCCCGGACGCACAATCGGGAATGCGGTAGCCAACCCGCGCATCAGAGCTTGATCACCGACGTCCTTCAGTTCCGCCTCCACCCATGCGCGATCATCAGAATAAGCAGCCGTTCCTTGGATCGGGCGACCTCAAGCGTCCCAAACCTTGACAGCGGACATCAGAGCGGTGTTTCCGGACCACCTTTCGGGAGTGGTCGCGATCTGTGAGGTTGCCGATCCTGTATTGGGATCGGAGATCGCCTTGTGTCTGGACTTGACCTTACGCTTGACCCGGAGCGGCAGCTTCGGCGTTTCGAGGTGATCAACGGTGCCGGCGGTCGGCGTCACTGGTCGGTGGATGACAAGGCGCGGATCATCGCGGAGACGCTGGAGCCGAACGCAGTCATTTCCGAGGTAGCCCGTCGGTATGGCCTTAGGCCGCAGCAGGTCTTCGCCTGGCGCCGCGAAGCGCGCAAACAGGCCACTTCGGTGCAGCAAGATTCTCCTGCCTTTGTGCCGGCGGTTTTGGCGGCGGCGGAACCTATAGCCAGCCGTTCACCGAAGCAGCGGAAACGGCAAGCCACCCGAGGGGAGCGACCCGCCGGGCGTCGCCTATTGTCTATGCGCCGGATCGGAAGGCCGAGCGTCCGATCGCTCATCTGGTGGGCTTTGCCGGAATCTTGCAGGTCGACGGCTATGGCGGCTATCGCGTGCTCGCCGACAAGAGCGGCGTGACGCTCGCCTTCTGCTGGGCACATGTGCGCCGGCGCTTCTACGAGCTCGCCGCGGCCGGTCCCGCGCCAATCGCCAGCGAGGCGCTGAGACGGATCGCGGAACTCTATCGCGTCGAAGACGACATCCGTGGACGATCGGCCGAGCAGCGCCGTGTCGTGCGCCAGGACAGGAGCCGCCCGATCGTCGTCGAACTCGAACCATGGCTTCGCGAAAAGCTCGGGCTGATCAGCCAGAAGACAAAGCTCGCCGAGGCGATCCGCTACACGCTCTCGCGCTGGGAAGGCCTCTCGCGCTTCCTTGAACTGATCGCGACAGCGCCTCGCTGACCAGGCGTTGCGCCGCTGCAACGTAACCGCGCTCAAGAACCGGATCGCCTGCCAAAATTCTTTTGCCCCTGGTTTCCTTCACGATTTCCGTGATGACAGGAAAATCAAAGGTTGCAGGATTCTCGATCGCGCCCGTTTCCTTACCCCTCTCATAGTTGGGCAACTCTCCTTGGTCGGAAGTCAGTATTCCGAGTGAGGCTTCATGTTGCAGTGCCACGTACGCAATGTCCTCAATAGATGGATGTGATCGATCGTATATAGCACTCATTACTGGTTCACTCTGGCTGCATCTTGATTTACCAGGTCTGACCATGCGTCACTCCTCTTCGAGATATCCTTGGTCCGCGAAATGAGCAGTTGTCCGCCGGGATTCACCTGACCCCACCGACGAATGGACGCGACACAGTCCGCAGCGGTGACGGCGCTGCCGTTGTGCCAGCTCAAGCCGTCACGGGGGCTCGAACGTATAAATCCTTTTGTCGTCGGAGACGCCCCACTTCCCCACCATTTGCGGCTGCGCCATATACTTGGAATCGAGCCCAAACAGCGCGTCATGGGTGACAGTCTCGGTCGCTGTCGTCAATATCGGATCTAACACACTGAGGTTACCTAGCATCATCCGGACGGTCCCCGCGTTAGTTGGTGCTGTTTGTGCCTTAAGAACAGATGGGGATCGATATAGCCGCTGCCGCGGCCAAGCCCGCCTTGATCATTTCACGTCGAGAGATTGTCATGGTTTAACCTCGATCGCTCCGCGCCAGCAATCGTCGCTTCTGCCCCTGAGGGCAAATTTAGGCCGGAAACGACTTTAACTGAAGAGACTAGTCTGAAGCAGGGCGGTCGTGGACGCGCCATGCGATACAGTACTGCGATACAGGACGATGAGCTTCGCGACTAAACAAAATCGCGCTATCACGAGCTCGTCTCTCGAGTGATAACAATGCCGAGACGCTCCTGTTCGCACCCTATTCAACTCCTAGCATGATAATTATCCCGGCATTCCGGTGAAGTTCAGTTTCCCGCGCTCTCCACGCCCGCGGCATCAGCGTCGCCGCGATCTCCTGTCGCGTGGTGAGCGCGCTACCCAGATCGCCGGTCAAAACCCCGCCAA
>NZ_JBVVQU010000117.1:0-4712 GCF_055811555.1 Mesorhizobium sp. WSM4813 | reverse complement strand
ACCCAAGGCTGCCTCCAAAAGCAGTCTTGAATCATGCTACGGTCAAAAAGGGAATCCTAAGAGTCCACACCACCTAGTGCTTTGAGTAGCGCATCGTGCTTTCCGAAAATCGATTCCGATTTTCGGGCCGATGCGCGAGGCTTCCGGGCGGCGAGGCCTTCCGTGTGGAGAGACCCTCATCGCGTGGGACGCGAAATCGATGTGGGGGTTACATCGACCGAGCGTCTCGATAACGGGCCCTGCCGCCCGGAAACCTGAGGACCGAAGGGGCCTGCGTCGGGTTATTCAGGCTTCGGCCTGGCCGCAACGCTGCCCGCTCCGAACCCCAACCCCAACCCTCACCGCATCTCCCCTCAGACCAATCCTGTCATCTGCGTTCCTCTCCTGCGCGGCCTGCATTCTACTCGTAGCGCCTCAGACCTCATCATCCAATGGAACGAGGTGGTTTATTGCGCCTCACCCGCTGTGGCGTGGCCGAAGATACTTGGAAACCCGCGGGAGACGCCGGTGTCCACCGTGACGGTCGCGCTCATGCCGGTGCGCAGCGCCATCTCGGCGTCGGCATCGGTCAATTGCAGGCGCACCGGAATGCGCTGGGTGACCTTGACCCAATTGCCGGTGGCGTTCTGGGCAGGCAACAGCGAGAACTCGGCTCCGGTGCCGGCGCCGATCGCCTTGACCGTGGCTTCGAACGTCTTGCCCGGATAGGTGTCAACCACAATTTCAGCCTTCTGGCCGGGCTTCATATTGGTGAGCTGGGTTTCCTTGAAATTGGCATCGATCCAGGTGTCGCCGGTCTCGACCAATGAAAACAGCGGCGTACCCGAGCCGACATATTGGCCGACCTTGAATGAGGCAGCCTGGCTGACGATGCCGTCGGCCGGCGCCCTGACCGTGGTCTGCGCCAAATCGTAGGCAGCCTTGTCGCGCGCAGCGAGCGCCGCCATCACGGTCGGATGCTTGTCGGTCTCTATATCGGGATTGCCGCCAAGTGCAGCCTTGGCGCTGAGGATGCCCTGCTGGGCCACGGCCAGTTGCTGCTTGGCCTTGTCGAGATCGTTCCTGGCCTCGTCCAGCGACGACTTGGCATTGATGCCCTTGCGGGCAAGGTCGGCGGCCCGGTCGTATTGCGACTGCGCGTAGTCGACCTGGCTGGCGTCGGACTTCTCCTGCGCTACCGCCTGGCTATAGGCTGCCCGCAGCTGCTCGACATTGAGGCGCGCGCCGGCCACCGCCGCATCGGCCTGCGCCAGCGCGATCCGGTAGGGCTCGGGCTCGATGGCGAACAAGACCTCGCCCTGCTTGACGGACTGGTTGTCGAAAATGTCGACCTGAACAATGCGGCCCGCCGTATCGGCGGCGATCGAGACCTTCGCCTGCTGCAGATTGGCGTTCTCGGTCTCCTGATAGCGGCCGCCGGTCACCCAGACGTAGCTGCCGCCGGCGATCAATGCCACGGGGAGCGCAAACATCAGAAGGAAGCGGCCGGCACGGCGCTTCTTCTTCGGCGCCACCGGCGCTGGTGCTAGCTCTGGAGCGACCGTAACCGGAGCTGCCGGCTGCGCGGGAGCTTCCATCTCCAGCTTGGTTGCATTCTCGTCTACCTTGGCTACCGCGTTCATGCTGCTGCGCCTTCTGTACTCTCGACTTTTTCGCCGGACGCCGTCTCGCCGTCCGCCAGGTTCTTGGCCATCGCCTCCAGTCCCTTGATCAGAACACGGCGATCTTCGGGCGACACGCCGGTCAGCGATTCTTCATAGACTTCGCCAGCAAGGCTCTTGATCTCTGCGTAGGCCTCGCTGGCTTTGGCGGTCGGGAAGATCATGCGAACGCGGCGGTCGGCAGCGTCGGAACGGCGCTCGATCCAGCCGCTCTCCTCCATGCGATCGACCAGGCGCGAGACGCTGATCGGCTCGATCTCGAGGAGCTCGGCGAGCCGTGCCTGCGTGATGCCTTCTTCCTTGGCGACGCGGACCATAAGCCGCCATTGCGCGGAGGAAAGCCCGAGCCCGCTGGCCCTCGCCTCGAAGCGCTTGCGCATCAGGCGCTGCACGTCGTGGATCAAAAAGCCCAATCTGTCGATGCCATCAGAAACCATGAGCAGCATATATTATAAGCGTGCTCATCATTCAAGGAGCGGCATTGTGCCAGAAGCCGGCAAGTATGCATGGCAGTCACTCAGGGTCGCTCGCAAAACCGCGATTGAGCACGCTGAAATTGACCGATGCTCGGTCGAGTTTGCTCAATGCGCAATTTCGATCAAACTGCCTCCACCAGGAAGCGGCACCATGAGCTGGCCAATGCGAAGACCAACCTAGTCCCAAAGCAAGGCGACATATGAACCCGACCGAGAAAGCGCTGTGGTTCGTCGAAAGCCATTTGCCGGAATCCGTCTCGCTCGACGATGTCGCCAAGAGCAGCGGCGTGTCGCGCTTTCACGTGACGCGGGCTTTCGGTGCGGCGACCGGCCGTTCGGTGATGGGCTACATGCGCTCGCGCCGGCTGACCGAAGCGGCGCGCAAGCTCGCCGCCGGTGCACCCGACATCCTCTCGGTCGCGCTCGATGCCGGCTATGCCTCGCATGAGGCCTTCACCCGCGCCTTCCGTGACCAGTTCGGCACCACGCCGGAACTGGTGCGCGCGCAAGGCTCGCTCGACAATCTCGATCTTGTGGAGCCGATCCTGATGGACCAATCCTTCCTCACCAACCTCGAGCCGCCGCGTTTTGAGACCCGCCGGCCGTTTCTCATCGCCGGTCTCGGCGAACGCTACAGCTGCCAAACCAGCGCCGGCATCCCGATGCAGTGGCAGCGGTTCGGCCCCTATATCGGCAACATTCCGGGCGAGATCGGCGACGTCGCCTATGGCGTCCGCGTCAACGGCGACGATGCAGGCAATTTCGACTATATCGCCGGCGTCGAAGTGTCCGATTTTTCGGACCTGCCGAGGGAATTTTCGCGCGTGCGTGTGCCGGCGCAGAAATACGCCGTGTTCGCCCATCGCGCCCACATCTCGACCATCCGCCGCACGGTCAACACGATCTGGAACAAATGGCTGCCGGCCTCCGGGCACGAGGTCGCCGAGGCGCCCGAATTCGAGCGCTACGGCCCCGAATTCGATCCGCGCAGCGGCAATGGCGGGCTGGAAATCTGGATACCGGTCAAGGCCTAAAGCACCGCTACAGTTCCAAGTTCCAGTTCTGGCCGACCAGATCCTTGCCGAAGGCGTGGTGGCGCTCTTCGTCGGCCAGCTTGAACCCAGCCGCTTCGTAGATGCGGCGCGCTGAGATGAGCACGTCGTTGGTCCACAGCGTCAACGTCTTGTAGCCCTTGGCACGGGCAAAGCCGATGCATTCCTCGACCAGCCGCCTGCCGATGCCGAGACCGCGCGCCGAGGGTTCGACATAGAGCAGGCGCAGCTTCGCCACCGCGTCCGACTGGCGCACGACAAAGACCGAGCCGACGACTTCCCCTTCCCGCTCGGCGATCCAGCTGCGTTCCCATTTCGGATCGAAGGATTTGACAAAGGCGCCGAGGATTTCGGCGACCAGCGCCTCGTAGGTTTCATCCCAGCCATATTCCTGCGCGTAGAGCAGGCCCTGGCGATGAATGATCAAGCCGATGTCGCCGACCTGCAAAGGCCGCAGCATGTAGGGAATTTTGGGCTCCGCGCCATCGCCCAGCAGGCGCTGCACCGTCTGCATCGCCTTGACCAGCCTGTCCTGTTCCGGAGCTGGAAGCCGGTCGAGCAAGGCCGCGACCTGATCGTGCGAACCCTGGTTCAGCGGCGCGAACGCCACCCTTCCCGCCGGCGTCAGCGCGATCGACGAGCGCCGCGCATCGGCTTCCGTCGCTGCGCGCTCGACCAGGCCGCGCTCCTCGAACCTTTTCAGCAACCGGCTGAGGTAGCCGGGGTCGAGACCGAGATCGCGTGCAAGATCGGTGGCGGTCAGGCCATCGCGATGAGCCAGTTCATAGAGCACCCGAGCCTCGGTCAGCGAGAAGGCGCTTTTCAGCAGCCCTTCGTCGAGCAGGCCGATCTGACGGGTGTAGAAGCGGTTGAAGCCCCGCACCGCATCGATCCGCTCCCTGCCGGGTTGATGATGAATCGTCATGGCATCCTCCTGCCCGCACAGGATCAACCATTTATTTGACTTAGTCAACCATTAATGAATTAGCTAATCGCCCTGCCGAGCAGGCGCCGAGCCGGTTCGACCGCGTCCGCATCGCCTCCACCGGGCCTGTAGCACGGCGGAATCGTGCCCGCTTCTAATGCTTAATCGCCGAAGCGTCGGCAACGACATCATCCCGGAGCGGCACGGCTGAATTACGCCCTCGCGCGCCTTGACTCTCGCCAGCCATCGGCTTATCTCACCGCCACGTTAGCACTCGCCATTGGTGAGTGCTAACCGGTCCGGCGTCGCCGGACGGAGGAACTGTTCTCACCATTCTCATCGAGGAATAAAAAATGGCAAAGTCGAAGTTCCGCCCGCTTCATGACCGCGTGGTCGTACGCCGGGTTGAATCCGAATCCAAGACTGCCGGCGGGATCATCATCCCCGATACGGCGAAGGAAAAGCCGCAGGAAGGCGAGATCATCGCCGTTGGTTCCGGCGCCCGCGACGAAGCCGGCAAGCTCGTCCCGCTGGACGTCAAGGCCGGCGATCGCATCCTGTTCGGCAAGTGGTCGGGCACCGAAGTCAAGCTCAATGG
>NZ_JBVVQU010000116.1:0-5634 GCF_055811555.1 Mesorhizobium sp. WSM4813 | reverse complement strand
CAGGGCAATGCCGGCGCCAACGTCGTCAACGGCGGCGGCGGTGCCGATAAGTTGAGCGGCTTCGGCGGCAACGACACCTACTATGTCGACAATGCCAGCGACACGGTGATTGAGGCGGCCGGCGGCGGTAGCGACAGGGTACTCGCCTCGGTAAGCTATGCGCTTTCGGCCGGTTCACAGATTGAGCTTCTCGCCACCACCAACCCGTCCGGCACGACGGCAATCAACCTGACCGGCAATGAGTTCGCCCAGACCATCCAGGGCAACGCCGGCGCCAATGTCATCAATGGCGGCCGTGGTGCCGACATCTCGACCGGCAATGGCGGCAATGATGCCTTCGTTTTCAATACCGCTCTGGGAGCCGGCAATATCGACAGGGTTACTGACTTCAACAAGCTCCAGGACAAGATCCACCTCGACAACGCGATTTTTGCCGGGCTGAGCTCGGGCGCCCTCTCATCCGGTGCTTTCTTTGCTGGTGCCGCCGCGCACGACACTTCGGACCACATCATCTATAACAATTCAACTGGAGCGCTCTATTTCGACAGCGACGGGATCGGCGGCGCCGCTCAAACACAGTTCGCCACTCTTGCTCCAGGTCTCTCGCTTACAGCAGCTGCATTCTTTGTGACCTGAAGGAGCTAGCTAGTGGGCAACGACATCGCGCGAGGACCCGCGCTTGCGAACAGAGACAGGTGCACAAACTGCACCTTGAAGCGTGTCTCTTTTGGCGGCGTGGATGCTCTGGCGCGGACCGTCACTATGTGGAGTTTAGACCCGACCGCTCCTATGTGACCAATTTGAGGGAGTTCCTCCCGAACCGATGGAACTGAGATGGTGCTGGCCGTTCCCATAACCATTCTAATTTAGCAATTTTTCGGCCCTTGAGACGAGCCTCATAGCTAGGTCACCGCGTCGCGTCCGGCTCCGACACAGCGCAAGTTGAAGAGAAATGGATCGGCATCTATCGCCTTGGTGTGTATACGCTGTCCCTTTTTTCGCTGCCGATCGGCAGCGCCATGTTGTCATCTAGCAGCCGGGTTATCCGGGCAAAGCCCGTAAAAGCCTTTCTTGCTTCCTCGGCAGACATCTGGCCCGCCAGAGCCGCAGCGCAGCAATTTAGCGCGCATTGATACACCGGGCCGCGCCGCCCTTTTGGCCAATGGCGCAAAAACGTCATCGCTTCGCTGACACTGTCGATTTCTTCGACAGGTTTTCCCTCCCCGCGCGAAATTCGCACCGGCGTAAAGAACTGCAGGCGATTCATCTTTTCCTCCCGGTCGATCGCGATGCGTTCGATCGAACCCCACTAAATTCACGGTCAGCCAATTGGTTCCCGGCAAAAACGCCCAGGCCTCAATAAAATTGCCACGCGTCGGCTGAGTGAAGCGCCAGTCAGCGCCCTACTTCTTGCAGTCGCGGGAACGTTCGGGGGTGTGATGCATTTCGACTTCAGCGATGATCTTTGAGGGAAATGCCAGACTATGAGAATAGCCCATGTGGCGCCGCTCCATGAATCCGTCCCGCCTCGGCTCTACGGAGGTACGGAGCGCATAGTCTCCTATCTGACCGAAGGATTGGTCGAGCTTGGCCATGACGTAACCTTGTTTGCCAGTGACGATACAAAAACGTCGGCAAAATTGGTGCCGTGTCGCGAGCGTGCGCTGCGTCTTGATCCACGCCCGCTGAAATCCGAGACAGCCGCGCACCTTTTGATGCTTTCCGAGGTGAGGAAACGATCTCAACAGTTTGACATCATTCATTTTCACCTCAGCCATTTCCTGCATTTTTCTTTCTTCGAGCACATGCCCGAGCGGACGGTGACGACGCCGCATGGCAGGCTCGACTATGTCGATCTTGCGCCGGCCTATAAGCGTTTTCCGCGCTTTCCGATGATCTCCATTTCCCATAGCCAAAGAACGGGGCTCAACAATGCCAACTGGCTGACGACGATCCACCATGGGCTGCCGACCGAACTCTACAAGCCGGTTTTCGAGACGAGCCCAGGGGAGCTCTACCTCGCCTTCCTTGGCCGGATGTCGCGCGATAAGCGTCCGGATCGGGCCATCGAGATCGCGCTGCGCTCGGGGCTGAAACTGAAGCTTGCGGCAAAGATCGGCGACGACGACCGCGCCTATTTCCGAGAGATGGTCGAGCCGCTGGTCGATGGTGATCGTGTCGACTATGTCGGCGAGATCGAGGAGGACAAGAAGGCGGAATTCCTCGGCAAGGCGGCCGGCCTGGTATTCCCGATCGACTGGCCCGAGCCGTTCGGTCTTGCCGTCATAGAAGCGATGGCCTGCGGCACGCCGGTGATCGCCTGGAATTCCGGCGCCATGCCGGAAATCGTCGATCATGGAGTAACCGGTTTTATCGTGGATTCCATGGAGGGCGCGGTCGCGTCGGTGCCCGGCATGCTGCGACTCGACAGGCGGAAGGTGCGAGCCGTCTTCGAAAGGCGGTTTTCCGCCAAAAGAATGACCCGCGACTACGTTTCCGCCTACGCGCGCCTGATCGGTGCCTCGGCCGAAGCAAGAGCGTCGTGAGCGACTGATGCAGGCCTGCCTCGGCCTGGAGTTCGACGGCTGGGACGGCGAAATCCACGTCACCCGTCCCAGGCTGCCGATCGGTATCGACACGCTCACGCTGAGGCATCTGGGCGTTGGCACCAGGAAGGTGGATCTCACCTTCCAGCGTGTCGGCGATAGGGTTGTCGCCTTTCTCGCCGACCGACATGAGAGGTTAGTGCCGCTCGTGCGGACCTAGTTTGGCTTTTCGCATGGACTGACCGCGGCGTTGCAATTAGCGGAACCGATGGCCCGTCTGAGCGTTCCGACGCACGGCAGCTTGTCACGATTGCTGGCTGCGAATTCGAAAAACAGAATGGCGGCCGACCGGCCGGAGGAAAATCGTTTTCTGATGTCGGACTATGGCTTAGAGATACTCTGGCTTCTGATCCTTGCGAGCCTGGGCCTTTCCGTTGTTGCCGTGGTGTTCTCGATATTCCATTGGCGCCACAGCCACACACCAGCGGTCGCATACACCGCCGGCGAGGACGTGACTTCGGAAGCGGCTCGCAAAATGCTGCGGGAGTTTGAAAAGAACGGCCACTCGGCCGATGCAGCGCTGATCACATGGTCGCCCGACACCTTGCGCAAGATCCTGGCCGACGATCTGCCGGAGACGCAGGTGATCGTGGTGTCAAACCGCGAACCCTACATCCACAACATCAAGGACGATGGCGTCGAGCTCTTGGTACCGGCCAGCGGGCTGGTATCGGCGCTTGAGCCGATCACCCGAGCCTGTGCCGGCACCTGGATCGCCTATGGCGGCGGAACAGCGGACCGTCTCACCGTCGACAAGAGCGACCGGGTTGAGGTGCCGCCTGGCAATCCGTCCTACACGCTGCGCAGGGTCTGGCTAACGGAGGAAGAATACCAGGCCTATTATCTGGGCTTCGCCAATGAAGGTCTGTGGCCGCTTTGCCATATCGCCTTCACCCGCCCGATTTTTCGCGCGTCGGATTGGGAGGCCTATGAGGCCGTCAACCGGAAGTTCGCCGATACGGTAGTTGCCGAGGCGCGCAACGAGCGGCCGATTGTGCTGGTCCAGGACTATCATTTCGCGCTCTTGCCGCGCATGATCCGCGAGCGCCTGCCCGAGGCGATCGTCATCACTTTCTGGCATATCCCGTGGCCCAACTCGGAAGTGTACAGCATCTGCCCATGGCGTGAACGGATCCTGGAAGGCTTGCTCGGCAGCTCCATCATCGGCTTTCATACTCAGTTCCATGCCAACAATTTCGCTGAAAGCGTCGATCGCTTCCTGGAAAGCCGTATAGAGCGTGCCGATGCGGCGATCTCCTACGGTGGACGGACGACGCTGGTGCACGCCTATCCGATCTCGATAGAATGGCCGGCCGAACTTTTGGCTAAACTGCCTGATGTCGGCGAATGCCGCGCCCGCCTGCGCGAGAGGTTCGGACTGAGAGCGGATGTCAAACTGTGCGTCGGCGTCGAGCGTCTCGACTACACGAAGGGCATTCTCGACCGTTTCCAGGTGCTGGAAGAATTGTTCACGAGACATCCCGAATGGATCGGAAAACTGGTTCTCCTGCAGATCGCGGCGCCCAGCCGGGGTACGCTCCCGGCTTACAAGCAACTCCACGATGAATGCCGCCGCTATGTCGAAGAGCTCAACCAGCGCTACGGCAGCGAGGACTACAGTCCTGTGCTGATGGTGGACAAGCATCATACCCAGGAACAGGTCTACGAGCTCTATCGCGCCGCCGACATATGCATGGTCACCAGCCTGCATGACGGCATGAACTTGGTGGCCAAGGAATTCGTCGCGGCGCGCGACGACGAACAGGGCGTGCTGTTGCTCAGCACCTTTGCCGGCGCCTCGCGCGAACTTCTGGAAGCATTGATCGTCAATCCCTACGATACAGCCATGACGAGCGAAGCGCTGCTGCAGGCGCTGACCATGACGCCGGAGGAACAGCGCGAGCGTATGCGGCCCATGCGCGAGATGGTCCGCGACAATAACGTCTATCGCTGGGCCGGCAGCATGCTTCTGGATGCGGCCCGCCTTCGCAAGCGCGGCGACCTCGACCGGGTGACGGGCAACGGCGAGCGGCCATCGAACAACAATGTCATTCCCATGTTCGAGCGGGCACGAAAGGCAGTGTCGTGACGAGCATTCGGCCCTTGTCGCGCGTCCTCAACGAAAGACCGGTGGACCTGATGATCCTCGACATGCTGGCAGCGTTCCTGCAATCGCCGCAGCAGATTCTGAGCAGCGAGCAAGCTCGAGGTCAACCCGAGCGAGCCGAAGCTCGTTGTCACCCAGAGGGGCGCCGGCTACGTGTTGGCTGCCTCAGTCGAGGTGCTGTGACTTTGCCAAATATGAACGTTCATCGTCTCAGCGCATGCACGCTATCAATATTTTCGCCGGTCATCGGCAGTGCCATGTCGTCTTCGAGCAAGCGTGTGATGCGGGCGAAGCCGGCAAAAGCCTTCCTTGCTTCCTCTGCTGACATCCGGCCCACCAGAGCCGCAGAGCAGCAATTCACCGCGCACTGGTAGACTGGCCCACGCCGGCCTGTTGGCCATTTGCGCAAGAACCCCATCGCTTCGGCTACGCTATAAATTTCTTCGGCAGGGCTTTTCTGCCCGCTCGAAATCCGCACAGGCGTAAAGAATTGCAGGCGATCCATCGTTTCCTCCCGGTCGATCGCTACGTGCCTGATCGAACCTTGTTAAACTTACGGCTGACCACGTGGTTCGGGCAAACAGGGCCCGACGCTGAAAAAGAGGCCGGGCCAAGACGAAGTCTCTCATATCGTTCGACCGAAATCGAATCACCAAACGTGACAAACGTGCGACGAACTGTTGTGCTCCGATAAGCGCGAGTTTCGTCGAATGCCTGTAAGGCCAAAGCCGACAAATCAATCGGTTGCCGGTTCCCTCGCGTCGAGGCTCTCTACAGGAAAACGGCGAGTTCCGCGGGGCGGCGAAGGCATGAGATAATTTCCCCGTTCTCCCCTTGCTTATGAGCTAGCGTGCGCACACATCTGATTTGGCGGGGATTAGTTTGGATTTGCAAGAGCGAAGCCCTCGGCGATGGCGTGGA
>NZ_JBVVQU010000115.1:0-5681 GCF_055811555.1 Mesorhizobium sp. WSM4813 | reverse complement strand
GATGAAAGGATCGCTAGCCAGCTACACGTTCGAGCATATGGAAATCGCCAGCTACAAGATGCTCATTGCCGCAGCCGGCGAGGTCGGCGATTCCGAGACCGAAAGCGCGTGCAAAGCAAACCTGCGCGAAGAAGAGGCGATGGCCGACTGGCTGGAAAGCAAACTTGGCACGGTCACCACCGAGTTCCTCAGACGCGACGAGCGGGATTCTGACACCGCGAAACGGTGACGTAGGCGGACAACTGCCGTCTACAGAAAACGCTCACCCTCAGCGCGGTGCTCGAAACAGAACCAGTGCGGCGTTTGCTTCGGCTTGGCAAATCCCCATCCCGCATTCTTGCCGCAGCCGGAGTGGTGCCCGACCTGAGACATGGGTGACGTTTTGTACCGGACACATGGGGAAAGGTGGTAGCGGGAGAGGGACTTGAACCCCCGACCCCAGGATTATGATTCCCGTGCTCTAACCAACTGAGCTACCCCGCCAGGGCGGCGAAAGGTCCGAAATCCGCCTTAAATCAGACGGCATGTCGAAGCGTTCGCCAAGGTCGGGCGGATATAAGGTTGGGACGCCAAGCCTGTCAAGCATCGATGCAGCCGGCATGCCGGCACATTCTATCGCATCGTGCTTTGCGAAAATCGGAATCGATCTTCCGTAACCATGCGAAGGCTCACCGTCTTGAGACGTGTACCTTGTGCGTCCAAGCGGACGCACTCGCTCTAGTGGCCGGAGAGCATTGCCGGGCAGATAAGTGGGCACAGAAATGCCGGGGTTGAGTTCGGCGGGGCGCGCCGCTATGTCTCGGCCACGAAATTCTAGAGTTGGAATTGATGAAACCGCGCATTGCAGTCCTCGGTTGCGGATACTGGGGCAGCAACCACATCCGCACCCTCAAGGCGCTTGGCGCGCTGCACGCGGTCTCGGACGTCAACCCTGCCCGCGCCGAAGGCTTCGCCAGTGAGCAGGATTGCCTGGCGATCGAGCCGGAAGCGCTGTTTGTCCGCAGCGACGTCGATGCCATCGTCATGGCGCTGCCGCCGCAGTTCCACGCCGATATGGCGGTGCGCGCCGTCCAGGGCGGCAAGGACGTGCTGGTGGAGAAGCCGATCGCGCTGACGGTGTCCGATGCCGAGCGCTCGGTGAAGGCGGCGGCCGACAATGGCCGCGTCTTCATGGTCGGCCATGTGCTGCGCTTTCATCCAGCCTTCGAGACGTTGAAGGCGCTGATCGACAATGGTGAGCTCGGCGAGGTCCGCTATATCCATTCGCACCGGCTCGGGCTCGGCAAGTTTCACACCGAGAACGATGCGCTGTGGGACCTCGCGCCGCACGATCTGTCGATGATCCTCGCCATCACCGGCACGGAACCGATCGAGGTGCGTGGCGAGGGGGCAGCGCTCCTCGACAATCTCAGCGATTTCGCGCATCTGCACATGCGCTTTCCCAACGGTCTGCGCAGCCATCTCTTCGCGTCGCGGCTCAATCCCTACCGCGAACGGCGGCTGACCGTGGTCGGCACCAAGGCGATGGCGGTGTTCGACGATGTCGAGCCGTGGGAACGCAAGCTCGCCGTCTACCGCCACGCGGTATGGCAAGACAGCGGCCAATGGGCCTTCACCACCAACGAGCCGTCCTATGTGGCGGTGGGCGAGGGCATGCCACTGACGCGAGAGCTCGAGCATTTCCTCCAGTGCATCGAGACGCGGGCAGAACCGCGTACCAGCGGCGAGGAAGCCATCAGGGTGCTGCGTATCCTGACCGCTGGCACGGTTGCCCATACCGGATCGCCTTCCTGAGAGAAAGTGCGGCTGTATTAGAGCCTGATCCATCCCGATAGAATCGGGATTATCGTCTATTCGGCGGGAACCTGCGCCGGCCGGGCCGCCAGCCGCGTCAGCATCGCCTCGGCCTCGGCGCCACGTTCGGAACGCTCGATGAAGCCGCCGCCGAACACGCGGGCCTCGTTGCCGTCGTCGGAATAGAGCACGCACGCCTGGCCGGGCGCGATGCCGGACTCGCCGTCGACCAGTTCCACCGAAGTGATGCCGGCGTTGTGATGCAGCACGGCCGGGCGCGGCGGGCGTGTCGAGCGGACCTTGGCGAAAAGCTCCAGCCCAGCCGCCGGGATGTCGGACAGTGCAGCGTCGCCCAGCCAGTTCATGTCGCGCAAATAGATCTTGTGCGTCTCCAGCGCCTCGCGCGGGCCAACGACGACGCGGGCCCGATCAGCGTCGAGATGGACGACGTAGAGCGGCTCGCCCGAGGCGATGCCGATGCCGCGGCGCTGACCGATCGTGTAGCGCAAAATGCCTTCATGGCGGCCGAGCACGCGGCCGTCGATATGGACGATGTCGCCCGGATTGGCAGCAGTTGGCTTCAGCTTGGCGATGATGTCGGAATATTTGCCCTGTGGCACGAAGCAGATGTCCTGGCTGTCCTGCTTGGCTGCGACCGTCAACCCCATTTCCTCGGCGATCGCGCGAACCTGCGGCTTCGACAGGCCGCCGAGCGGAAAGCGCAGATAATCGATCTGCGCCTGCGTGGTGGCGAACAGGAAATAGCTCTGGTCGCGGTCCGCGTCGACCGGCCGGTACAGTGCGCGATGGGCGCCGTTGGCGCCGGAGCGGATGTAATGGCCGGTCGCCAGCGCGTCGGCGCCGAGTTCCTTGGCGGTTGCCAGCAGGTCGGCGAATTTCACCGTCTGGTTGCAGGAGACGCAAGGGATCGGCGTTTCGCCGGCTACATAGCTCTCGGCGAAGGGGTCGATCACCGCCTTGCGGAAACGCTCCTCGTAATTGAGCACATAATGCGGAATACCAAGTGTCTCGGAGACGCGGCGGGCATCGTCGATGTCCTGGCCGGCGCAGCACGAGCCGGCCCGGTGCGTTGCCGCGCCATGGTCGTAGAGTTGCAGCGTGACACCGATGACATCATAGCCTTCATGCTTCAAAAGGCCGGCAACCACCGACGAATCGACGCCGCCCGACATGGCGACAACGACGCGGGTATCTTCGGGACGTCCGGGAAGGTCGAGGCTGTTCATGGTTCTTTCGTTCTGCACGGCGCCCTGATGAGGGCGCTTGAATGCCAATGGCCGGAATATAGGTCAAGCTTTCCGGGTGCGCCAGCTTCGCGAACCAGCAGATTTTTTTAGAATGGATTCGGCGCTTGCGAGCAGATGCCTCAAATGCCGACGAAAAGACTAACGCGGCGTTCATGATCCTTACCTAGCTATTAGGGTTCGCTTAGGCAATTTTTAAAGCTGTGGCGGTAATGTGGTGGGGATTGGGTCTTTGAGTTTTTAGTAGAGAGTACGATGACCGATCTTGTTAGACCGCGCGTCAAATATGTTATCGGGCCTGACGGCAGCCCCCTTACGATTGCCGATCTGCCGCCGACGAACACACGTCGCTGGGTTATCCGGCGCAAGGCGGAAGTGGTGGCGGCTGTACGGGGTGGGCTTTTGAGCCTCGAAGAGGCGTGCCAGCGCTACAAGCTGACCACCGAGGAATTCCTGTCCTGGCAGGCGTCGATCGACGAATATGGCCTTGCCGGGCTGCGCACGACGCGCATCCAGCAATATCGGCATTAAGGCTGGTTTGAAGAAGACAAGGGCGCGGACTCCGCGCCTTTTTTGCGTGTGCGCCAGCATGGCGCGTGGTGCGCAAGCACTGTTTGGCCGGGGCGACTTTGTTTCGACCGTCGCGCCGCCCTCATTGCCCTGCCGGGCATTTCTCCCCGTAATCGGGGAGAAAGAAGCTGGCCGCAGCCTTGGCGCTCTTTCTGCGACGCTGGAGATTGGCGACGGCGTCCTTCTCCCCGTTCACGGGGAGAAGATGGCGGCAGCCAGATGAGGGGCGGCGCGACGCTTGCAAGATGGTCAGAACCGCTGCTCAGTCCGACAAGGTCATGGAACATCAATGGGATTTGGCAGCGTAGGCCTGAAACTGGCGGCTGCTCGACCAATGAGCGGTGGCCTCGCTGGTCGGTGATTGGCCTTAGGGCCTTGTTTTCAGCCGATCATGGCGCTGCGGCCGCCGGTCTCGGCGTCGCGCACCTTGGTGTCGCGTGATTCGAGCATCTCTGCTTTGGAAAGCTCCGCTTCGGCTTCGCCGAGCAGTGATTCGGCAACGCTTCGCTGCTGGGCGAGGTCGCTTTGCGAATTTCTGAGATTGTCGCGGCGCAGGCGCGCTGCCTTGGCGAAGGTCGGATAGGCAAAATGATTGATGTCGGTGATGCCGGCTTTCTTTTCTTCGGCGGAGATCTGGAGCTCCAGTTCGACAGCCATGCGCTCGAATTCGGCGATCATCATGTCGAGTTGCAGCAACTGCCGCCGCTTCTCGTTCACCTGAAACTGCTTCAGCCGAACGAGGTTTTCACGTGGCTTCATGATTCGGTACTCCTGGAAACGCACACCTGCACATATCGTCCAATCCACCTGCAAACTCAGTCTTCAACCCGCTTCCACCGACTTTACCGGAACTATGGGAAACAAATTCCTAAAGTTTTTTGCCGGCGGTAACCATTCGTTTACGGGCATTGTTAATCATACGGCTCAGGACTTAAGGCCGGGTAAAAATTCCGGCTCTCGATGCGGAAGCACGGCCAGCGAGTCTCTGGAGTCACTTAGTCTGGCTTTTTAATGTTCTGCCTTAGCGATTTGGTTCTGTGATTCGCTTTTAGATTCAACAAGGTGTAGAAAGGGGTTAAAAAATCTGATACCGTTAATGGCACGGAATTAGGTTTTGTTAACCATTCGATGGCAGCCTCTGCTCAGGCAATCACTGCTCCGGTCCTGGACGGGTCATAAAATGGTCCGGCAGCAGAAAAGGGGAATGAAATGCGTGTTCTGCTGATAGAAGATGACAGTGCAACCGCACAGAGCATCGAGCTGATGCTGAAATCAGAAAGTTTCAATGTCTATACGACCGATCTCGGCGAAGAAGGTGTCGACCTAGGCAAGCTCTACGACTACGATATCATCCTTCTCGACCTCAATCTCCCTGACATGTCGGGATACGAGGTCTTGAGAACACTTCGCCTTTCCAAAGTGAAGACGCCGATCCTTATCCTCTCCGGCATGGCCGGCATCGAGGACAAGGTACGCGGCCTCGGCTTTGGCGCAGACGACTATATGACCAAGCCGTTCCACAAGGACGAACTGGTCGCCCGCATCCACGCTATCGTGCGTCGTTCCAAGGGCCATGCCCAGTCGGTCATCACCACCGGCGACTTGGTGGTCAATCTCGATGCCAAGACCGTTGAGGTCGGTGGCCAGCGCGTGCATCTGACCGGCAAGGAATACCAGATGCTGGAGCTGCTCTCGCTGCGCAAGGGTACCACGCTCACGAAAGAAATGTTCCTCAATCACCTTTACGGCGGCATGGACGAACCGGAGCTGAAGATCATCGACGTCTTCATCTGCAAGCTGCGCAAGAAGCTCGACGCCGCTTCCGGCGGCCAGAACTACATCGAGACGGTTTGGGGTCGCGGCTACGTGCTGCGCGAGCCGGAAGATATCCGCGTCAGCGCCTGAGCTGACGACGCCGATCCGAACGATTTTCCGACAAAAATCCGGCTTCGGCCGGACTTTTGCGTTTACAGCGCAGACATTAGAGCGTCGGACGCTCAGGTTGAATCGAGAGGGGATTCCAGTGAGGCGACGTTCGTGATTCACTTCCTG
>NZ_JBVVQU010000114.1:0-5850 GCF_055811555.1 Mesorhizobium sp. WSM4813 | reverse complement strand
ACAACATGACGCAAAAGGAAAACGCCAAGGTCGAGGCTCAGCTCGCGATCGCCCGCGCCATGATGCGCGCTGGCCGGCCGCTCTAGGATCAAACTCGATGAACTAAGGTGTGTATTCATAAACAACGACCAGTCATGAACGATGACCGGCCCCATCCCGCAGCGGGCTCTTCGTTGCAATCGTCTGCTTCTGGCTGTGATCAGGGTCCTGAGCGTAGTTGACAACCCGCAGCGTCGGAATTTCCCTGCCGCGACGATTGCCGTAACCTCCCACTCCGCGAGTTTGCGGTTTTAAAGCAGCAAACGGCTTCCATACCTTCACGATTTATGTCCTAAATAGGAAAGACCCCCCACGCAGATGGAAGCTCTATCATGCCGGGACACGACGAGATTTTGGATCATTTCGACCGCCGCATTACCGAGGCGTTCCAGTCCCTGTCGGATAGCATATTCACGACCCCCGAGCAGCGCGCGGTCGTTCACGACGTCTTCATGGAGGACCTGCGTCGTCTGCTCCAAGCCCACGAGGCCATCGCCAACAAACATACGGCCCTCCAGGGCGCACCAGGCCAACCCCAAGGCCCGGTTCGCCGAGGTATCGGCGGCGGCTATTACCGGACGTATGAGCACGGCGCAATCTTTTATCACCCCGCCGTCGGCGCCTTTCGAGTCTATGGAGCGATCTACCAAAAGTATATCCAGCTTGGGGCCGAAGGCGGACTTATGGGCTACCCAAAGACCGATGAGCTTGGTACGGCCGACGGCCGAGGCCGGTTCAACGAGTTCCAGCATGGGGCGATTTATTGGACAGCCGCCACAGGGGCATGGGAGGTGCATGGCGACATCCGCGCCAAGTGGGAAGCTCTGGGAGCATATGCAAGCGTTCTCGGGTTTCCAACAAGCGATGAAAGCGATTGTGCCGATGGCTTCGGTCGATTTAACAGCTTCGAGCGCGGCGCCATCTTCTGGACGCCCGATACGGGAGCATGGGAGGTCCATGGCCTTATCCGAGATCATTGGATCACCATGGGCAGCGAGCAGAGCTACCTCGGATACCCCATCTCGGACGAGGGTGACTGGTTGGATTTTGATCTGCAACTGCTCGGCCGAAGGTCACGGTTTCAGCGGGGCATTATTGTTTCTCCCACGACCGGCCGCACCCACGACCTGCCTGATACCGTAGTGAAGTCGACCCAGATCAACAATTCGGACGTGACGGGCTGGGCCGAATTGGTCTTGAACGCGGCGGGAGGCTTCTCTTATCGGGGACACCTTCACAACAGCGCGTTCGGCAGCAGCGCCGTGGCTCTGGCAAGCGTGCTTCACTTCAAGGATATGGCCGGCAATGTCCTTGCTGCCACAGAACCCGAGGATAGCGACAGCTCAGTCACTTTAGGCGGCACCGTTTCGGCCTTTTCGCGTGATCATGACTGGTCTCGCGCTGGTCACCACCCCCTTATCGCCGAGCACTGGGACACGCTGCAAAGTGTCGGCATGACGACAAGGTGCACCGTGGCTACAACACCAGGCACGGTCATCTTGGACATTCTCGGCGGAATTCCTGTCATCGTGGGAACAGCTATCGCCGCGATTTTTATTGTAAAGCTGGGCTCGGGCAGCAAGGCCTGCCCACCTCGCGGCGGGGTTGAGACCGATCCCGTAACTGGAGAACAACGACCGGTCGTCAGCATACCGATCGTGGATCCGAATCAACAATGTCCTTAGTTGATCCTTACGGAACGACTAGCCGCGCGCTTCAAAGGTCCACTTTCATCTGCCTCAAGACCCCGACGATCCGGCGTGAGGTCTCACTCGTCACTGAAACCCAGCAGCAAGGCATGGCGTATGTGGCTGTGGTCGCCGCGGAGATGCTTGATGCGCAGTTTGACGCCAGGAGCGACCCATTGCGTCGCCGGCCGCTTCTTCATGGCCTGGGGCGGCGGCCCGGCGTGTTCCTGGACACGCTTCCACAGCCGTTCCTTCATGTCTCGATTAAGGCTGATGAACGCCGAACCGACATATTGCCCTGTGCCAGGCTCTGCCAGTAGTGCGAATGCCGCCTTGCCCGGCTCACGCTCGACGCCGAGCAGTTCGAATTCGTCGACCGTCCAGCTCTTGGTCTTAAGCCAGTTGATGGTCGGCCCGCTGCGATACTTGCTGTCGGCGCGCTTCGAGACGATCCCCTCGAGGCCGGCGTTGTCGGCGAGATAGAAGATCGCCTTGGCGTCGCCAGGCATCGCCTCGCTGAACTGGATCCGGCTGTTTGGCTTGATGATGCCGTAGAGGATTTCGCGGCGAGCCTTGCAGCCGATGTCGCGCAGATCGTGTCCGTTTAGGTGCAGGATGTCGAAGGCGCCGAGGTACATGGCATAGGGATCGCTGTGCACGGCCTTTTGGAGCGCGCCGAAATCCGGCAGCCCGGCCGCATTGGTGACGACAGCCTCGCCGTCGATGATCGCGTTCTCGACCTCGAGCTCGCGCGCGGCTTCGACCAGCCCGGCATACTTGCTCGTCCAGTCGGCGCCGGTTTTCGTATAGACGCGGATATCCTCGGGGCTGTTGATGACGATCTGGGAGCGGTAGCCGTCGAGCTTGATCTCGTGAATCCAGTCCTCGCCCCCGGGCGGCTTGGCGACCAGCTTGGGCTCCATCGGCGGAATGAACTCTAGCCGGAGGGCGCGGGTACTTACAATTTTACGCACTTATTCGATGTGGAGACAGTGAGAAATCCGGGCCGACTGGTACTCCAACTGGCTTTTTTGCCATGAAATAACCCTTTCCAACCCGCACAACATAATCGCGTGCGTTTAGACCACTATAATGCGTGGAAAGGTTAGTGGATATAGCGGACAATGTCCTGCGGAGGATCCAGAAGGAGTAGTACTTATGGTGTATTCTAGCTTCACGTCTGATATCGTAGAATATATATCATCAAAATTGACCGGCTTCGTATTTGTTCGAAACGGTTGCATGAACTTCACTGGCGAGTGTGTGATCGGTCGCTAGTCATAGAGTTTTCGGACAGGACGCGGTTCCGTGGCGCGCGGGCATGTCACTCGACCGTGGTAAAATCTAGCGCCAAAATTGAGTTGCCATCAGTTCACGACCGGCAACGGCTCATGAAGGGTGTTTACTCGTCAACGGGTAGCACGGGCCATTCCATGAGACCGGTGGACCCGACAAGTTCGACCGTGTCGAGGATGAGGCGGATACGAAATGAAAACATGGACAATGATCTGTGTGGCGGTCTGCGTTATGGCCACTGGCCTTATGTTCTGGAGCGCCGAGTTTTTGCTCAGTCAGGAGTCCTCAAACGTATTGGGTCTGGCGTGGTGAAACACTCTCAATTCAAAATCGGCACCATGTTCCGTCGCGCGCGAAATCATAGCCCTGTTGGACGGCAGCCGCCTTTCACCGCGATTGCCGAAAGGCTTCCTCCGACTGTCCCCAACACTCCCTCCGCCAACTATCGTCATATCCGGTTGAGAAAATGATCCTCGATAGGCCGGCTTACCGACTCCGCCAAATTTTTTGGAACCGTTGCAGAAGTCACGCATTACAACTCTAGCGGTCGATTCCTCAGGATGTAGCCGCGAAGACACTCCCCAAGGCGAAGCCCGCTGCCGGTTCCCCTGCAGCGGGCTTTTCGTTGGCACTACTTGGGGAGCGCGCTCATAAGGATGGCTCATTGCCTTTGCTGTTAGGCGCGCGCCGTCTTCGGTTTCGCTACCACTGCAGCGGTTTCCGCCTTAAGTCGTTGCTCTCGCAGCCGAGCCGTCTTTGCATCTCGTGCTATGCGCTCAATGTCTGCTAATGCCCGTGCGGCGTCCGACGTGCGCTCTTGCTTGTCGTGTCTTTCTTTGTGAGTGAATTTTTGCCTTTTGGTCATTGGCGGCCCCGGTCTAACTCAGTGCAGTGTTGCCCCGAACCGCTGTCGCCAGATCGTGTTCCCCCAGACAACGAAAAAGCCCGCGCCTCTGGAGAGGCCCGATCGGGTGCGGCCCGATCTGCAGCGGGCAACGAGGGGGGGCCACTGCTCACAGACAATTTTTACAAATCGCTAAAGTTCCATCCTGATCTTGCGGCGTGTTCGCTCGACAGCGATCACCCTGCCAGCTTCCGGAAGATTGCCGCGGCGGGGCCGAGTTCGAGGTTGTCAAACCATGTTCGGTGCCACTCTGATTTATCCCAGTAAACCGGAGCGACTCCCCGTGCCTGCTGCCCAACTCCGCGCGCAGCGGAAAGACAACCAACGTGTCTCCCCTAAGCTGATCGTGGTCATTGCCTTCGACTGCGACGAGAGCGGCGACCTTCAGCAATTAGAACCGCCAAGGGTCTGGCGCGAAACATGCTTGTGTTATTCCGTGGTCGCGCGATGCTAAACCCGTCTCTGGGCGAATACGGCGAGCCGACAACGCTCTTTGTGGGTGGCGACGCGCCAGACATGGAGTGACGGTTGGCCAGTACCCCTTAGGCTCCCCTGTAGCTCTCCTAACGGTGAGCAGAGGGGCACAGGAACCCAGGAAACCTACCTACCAGATTGGTGAGGGATGAGCATTTTGGCCTCCTTAGCGGCAGCCTCGAATGCCTGCCGTATCTCATTAGGGTCGAACTCCGCGCCTTCCAAAGCGGACAGGCAAAGGGCCGACGCACGTTGCCACTTGGTTCCCCTCTTGGGCCACTTCCGGAGTTGCTCGGCTGCACCTCGGACATTGTTGCAGGCATAGCTGACGCCGACCAGCTCGGTCTTCACGAACACCGGAGGGGAGAACCAGATGGTCGCCATAGGGAGAATCTAGAGCGGCAAGAGGCCGCTGATAAGGGAACCATGTAGGCCCGCGTGGGTTGTAGAATCGCGGCGGTCGATCCTCCGTGGAATACAGCCGCCGTGGGGTCCGTCGCCACTCCTCTCGACAGGCGGCGGGCCCCCTCCTAGCAGGGCGCTTAGGGCTGCTCGCGATTGTCGCATCGCTCTCGCCGCTCGATCTCTTCCTGAAGCTCCATCACTAACTCGACGAGCCTCGGTGACGACGTTTGTTCGCCGTTCAATCTTAGTAGTTCTCGTAGCTTCCGGCGATAGTCTTCGGAACTGATCAATTCTCGAAACGCACGGTGTTTATCCTGTAATGCCATAACATTCACCTTTGGAACCCAACTATTTAATTGCTAAAGGGTTCCGTAAGGGCGCCGAAATGTTTGCTGCAAGATTTATTCGTGAAGGTCGAAGGCTATCGCGCGTCCGAACGCCGGAGCCGCAGTCACGATAAGCTCGATCAGCGCCGGCGAACCGCTGCTACAACGGCCTTGACAGAGACCGTGCCACCGTAGGGGATCTTGTGGATCGCCTCATGGACAAGGTCCACGGCTTCGCGCTCACAATTCGTCTTTGCATTCACCTGAGCGCCCCCCCGGCCATAAGCCACAAGCGCCCATTTGTTGGCACTTTGCGTGGGAAGTTCAACAAATTATTTTGGGCCGCGCACAGGTGGTAGAGGGGCGAGGATAACCGGCGCTCAAGCTAGGAAGCCACGGACAGGCCTAAGGCAGTAGCTGCTTCAATAATAGCATCAACTAGCTCGTCGTTGGATGCAGCCAAATCAGGCGCAGCGTGCCGGATCTGGTTCAATGTCGCTTTGACCGAAACGGTGTCCCCATGGTCCGCTCGGTTGAGAATTGCGGCGATTGCGTGCTCTTCAATCGGACCAACCCTTTGCACACTCATCCGACTCTCCGAACAGCCTTGCGACATTTCTGCACAGAGATGCCGAAGGGGCGTACGCCTCCGGCGAAGGCCGCCTTGCGCGAGCGTGGCAGGGTAGCGAGGCTGCGCTCTTAAGGTCGTCCTTACGAG
>NZ_JBVVQU010000113.1:0-4172 GCF_055811555.1 Mesorhizobium sp. WSM4813 | reverse complement strand
CTTGGAACAAGACGGAAGAGAGTCACTCTTACCGTCGTGCATACCTTAAGCGGGTCTGCCGCCTTCGTTTCTCTTTCTTCGCGAATGACTTTGGATCAGCGCTCGCGCGCCGTACCGCGGCCCTTTGGGCCGCTGGCGCTCCGCGAGGGCGCGGCATAAGCCGCGACGGCCGGTCGGCCTTGCGAGGCTTTGCCTCGAGGTCACCAGCTCGTTACTGGCAGAGCGCGGTCTTTAGGGCTTGTAGCTCAGTTGGTTAGAGCGCGCGCTTGATAAGCGTGAGGTCGGAGGTTCAAGTCCTCCCAGGCCCACCATCTCCGGTGCAACCCGAAGGGTTGTCGCTCGCAATCCGCAAGGATTGTCGATCTCCTCGATAGAGGCAACTCGAAGAGGTGTTATCAAGGGGCCGTAGCTCAGCTGGGAGAGCGCCTGCTTTGCAAGCAGGATGTCGTCGGTTCGATCCCGTCCGGCTCCACCACTTCCGCGCGATCCCGAAGGGATCGTCGCTGCGCAATCCGCAGGATTGTCGCTTCTTCTCCGGGAGAAAAAGGGTGTCGAGTGGATGTGGAGCGGGCTGGGAAAAAGTCATTCGTTTAAGAGTTTGCGGCGAGCTTCTTGGCTCTCCGCCTGTTCTGTATGACATCGTAAAGAGAAGATTTGTTCGAACTTCATATCCTTGAAAAGGGATGTGATTTGTCGCGGGAGACGCTCAATCTCCCGCATATGATGGGCTTGCCTAACCGCACCCTCGAACCGATCTCGAGAAGCTGGTCTTTTTGTGCCAATTCCATTGAAGCAGATTCTGCACAGGATCTGGTTCGAGCGACGATCCCTTTGGGATCGCGCTGGGCGACGATCTCTTCGAGATCGCGCTGAGGCAAAGATCCTTCGGGATTGAGCTGAAGCGACGATCCCTTTGGGATCGCGCGGTGGGTATTGGCAATGAGAACGATCAAGTGTCTTAAGGGCAATTGGTGGATGCCTTGGCATGCACAGGCGATGAAGGACGTGATACGCTGCGATAAGCTACGGGGAGGTGCGAATACCCTTTGATCCGTAGATTTCCGAATGGGGAAACCCACCTAAGGTGCTTGGAAAATCAGAGCAGCCAGTGGTCGACAAGACCGCTGGCTGCTGTGGTTTCCAAGTATCTGTAATAGGTAACTTATCCTGAATACATAGGGATAAAGTGGCGAACGCGGGGAACTGAAACATCTAAGTACCCGTAGGAAAGGACATCAACCGAGACTCCGGCAGTAGTGGCGAGCGAACCCGGACCAGGCCAGTGGCGATGATGAGACAAGCGGAACCTTCTGGAAAGTAGGGCCATAGTGGGTGACAGCCCCGTACGCGTAATGCAAATCATCGTCCTCGAGTAAGGCGGGACACGTGAAATCCTGTCTGAAATTGGGGGGACCACCCTCCAAGCCTAAGTACTCGTGCATGACCGATAGCGAACTAGTACCGTGAGGGAAAGGTGAAAAGCACCCCGACAAGGGGAGTGAAAGAGTACCTGAAACCGATTGCCTACAAACAGTGGGAGTCCAAGGTTCGTCCTGGGTGACCACGTACCTTTTGTATAATGGGTCAGCGACTTAGTGTGACGAGCAAGCTTAAACCGGTAGGTGTAGGCGCAGCGAAAGCGAGTCTGAACAGGGCGTTCAGTTCGTCGCATTAGACCCGAAACCGAGTGATCTAGCCATGAGCAGGTTGAAGGTAAGGTAACACTTACTGGAGGACCGAACCCATAACTGTTGCAATAGTTCGGGATGACTTGTGGCTAGGGGTGAAAGGCCAATCAAACTCGGAAATAGCTGGTTCTCCGCGAAATCTATTTAGGTAGAGCGTCGACCGAATACCCCAGGGGGTAGAGCACTGGATGGGCTAGGGGTCCTCACCGGATTACCAAACCTAACCAAACTCCGAATACCTGGGAGTACTAGTCGGCAGACACACGGCGGGTGCTAACGTCCGTCGTGAAAAGGGAAACAACCCTGACCTACAGCTAAGGTCCCCAAGTTATGGCTAAGTGGGAAAGGATGTGAGGATCCCAAAACAACCAGGATGTTGGCTTAGAAGCAGCCATCATTTAAAGAAAGCGTAACAGCTCACTGGTCTAAATAAGGGTCTTTGCGCCGAAAATGTAACGGGGCTCAAGCCATACACCGAAGCTTAGGGTTCGTGAGCAATCACGAGCGGTAGCGGAGCGTTCTGTAAGCTGATGAAGCCATACCCGTGAGGGGTGGTGGAGGTATCAGAAGTGCGAATGCTGACATGAGTAACGTAAGGGGAGTGAGAGACTCCCCCGCCGAAAGTCCAAGGGTTCCTGCTTAAAGCTAATCTGAGCAGGGTTAGCCGGCCCCTAAGTCGAGGCAGAAATGCGTAGACGATGGGAACCACGTTAATATTCGTGGGCCTGGAGGAAGTGACGGATCATTGAGGTAGTCCAATCTTATCGGATTGAAAGGGCTGCTGCGTGGTTCCAGGAAATAGCTCCTCCTTATAGACCGTACCCGAAACCGACACTGGTGGACTGGTAGAGTATACCAAGGCGCTTGAGAGAACTATGCTGAAGGAACTCGGCAAATTGCACGCGTAACTTCGGAAGAAGCGTGACCCTTTTCCACGCAAGTGGAGGAGGGTGGCACAGACCAGGGGGTAGCGACTGTTTATCAAAAACACAGGGCTCTGCGAAGTCGCAAGACGACGTATAGGGTCTGACGCCTGCCCGGTGCTGGAAGGTTAAGAGGAGGGGTGCAAGCTCTGAATCGAAGCCCCAGTAAACGGCGGCCGTAACTATAACGGTCCTAAGGTAGCGAAATTCCTTGTCGGGTAAGTTCCGACCTGCACGAATGGCGTAACGACTTCCCCGCTGTCTCCAGCATAGACTCAGTGAAATTGAATTCCCCGTGAAGATGCGGGGTTCCTGCGGTTAGACGGAAAGACCCCGTGCACCTTTACTATAGCTTTACATTGGCATTCGTAGTGGCATGTGTAGGATAGGTGGTAGGCTTTGAAACCTGGGCGCCAGCTCAGGTGGAGCCACCCTTGAAATACCACCCTTATCACTATGGATGTCTAACCGCGGCCCGTCATCCGGGTCCGGGACAATGTATGGTGGGTAGTTTGACTGGGGCGGTCGCCTCCTAAAGAGTAACGGAGGCGCGCGATGGTGGGCTCAGAACGGTCGGAAATCGTTCGCTGAGTGCAATGGCATAAGCCTGCCTGACTGCGAGACTGACAAGTCGAGCAGAGACGAAAGTCGGTCATAGTGATCCGGTGGTCCCGCGTGGAAGGGCCATCGCTCAACGGATAAAAGGTACGCCGGGGATAACAGGCTGATGACCCCCAAGAGTCCATATCGACGGGGTTGTTTGGCACCTCGATGTCGACTCATCGCATCCTGGGGCTGGAGCAGGTCCCAAGGGTATGGCTGTTCGCCATTTAAAGCGGTACGTGAGTTGGGTTCAGAACGTCGTGAGACAGTTCGGTCCCTATCTGCCGTGGGTGTAGGAATATTGAAAGGATCTGTCCCTAGTACGAGAGGACCGGGATGGACGGATCTCTGGTGGACCTGTTGTGGCGCCAGCCGCATAGCAGGGTAGCTATATCCGGACGGGATAACCGCTGAAGGCATCTAAGCGGGAAACCCACCTTAAAACGAGTATTCCCTGAGAACCGTGGAAGACGACCACGTTGATAGGCCGGGTGTGGAAGAGCGGCAACGCTTGAAGCTTACCGGTACTAATAGTTCGATCGGCTTGATCGTTCTCATTCCCTATGCCCATCTGACAAGTCAGATGGTCTGTTCTCACTCACGCTTGTTCCGCCCTGCGGGCGGCGCTACGTGGGTGCGGCGCATCGGCGCCGACGGTCGGTCGACCTTGCGAAGCTTCGCTTCGAAAGGCGCCAGGACCAAGAACGGTAAAGGCACAACATAAGACCAGCGAACAGCTCAGAGAGAGCAGAAAATAGGGTTCCCTATTCGCTACTCACTATTGGCTATTCGCTCAAAAAGCTTCTCGAGCAACGTGCGCTTTGCCGACCTGGTGGTTATGGCGGAGCGGCTGCACCCGATCCCATTCCGAACTCGGCCGTGAAACGCTCCAGCGCTGATGGTACTTCGTCTCAAGACGCGGGAGAGTAGGTCGCTGCCAGGTCTGCAAAACGCACGT
>NZ_JBVVQU010000112.1:0-7518 GCF_055811555.1 Mesorhizobium sp. WSM4813 | reverse complement strand
CCGCCTCATTTTTTAAAACCCCCCCCCCCCCCCCGCGCTCGCCCCCCCCCCCCCCCCGCGGGGGGGGGGTGGGGGGCCCCCCCCGCCCCCGGAGAGGGGGCTTTCGTAGGGCGCAGTCCCCCTCTCCGTCTCGGCTTCGCCGAGCCACCTCTCCCCCACTTTCGTGGGGGCGAGGAACCCAAGCTGGAATGAAGCCGCGATCCTTCCCATCCCGTGCCGGATATCTCCCCCGCAAGGAGCAAGATCGGCAGTGCCCTGATTACAGGTGCCGCGAGCTACAACGCCATCTTGTAGCCGAGATGGCTGGCGGTGAAACCGAGGCGCTCGTAGAAAGCGTGCGCCTCCCGTCGGCTCTTGTCCGTCGTGAGCTGGACGAAGCTGCAGTTTCGCGAACGGCACGCTTCAACCGCCCATTCGATCATCTGCTTGCCGACACCGCGAGACCGCCATTGTCGCGCGACGCGAACGCCTTCGATCTGCCCGCGCCAGGCGCCTTTCCTCGAAATACCTGGAATGAAGCTGAGCTGCAGGGTTCCGACGACTTGCCCGGCTTCGACGGCCACGGCCAGCAACTGGTTGGGATCGGCTTCGATTGCTCGGAACGAATCGAGGTAGGACGGCGCGAGCGGCGTCGACGGGTCTTCGCGGCCGGCGCCGAGCGCATCGTCGGCAAGCAGTGCGACAATCGCCGGCAGGTCGGGCGCTTGTGCGCGACGGAACTCAATCTCGCTCATTGCGGGGAGACATACGGCGCGGGCTTGGCGACGGCAACAGCGATCCAGGCATTCGCGAGCCAATGACGTCGGCGATCCTCCGGCCTACGCCGCCTGCCGCGGCCAGAGGCGGCGGCCGTAGCGGCGGAAGAAGCGCGCCAGCAGAAGCTGCTGCCTGGCGCGGGCGAGATCGGCGCCGCGCCTTTCCTGGCGCCAGCGCGGCATGTTGCGGAACAGCGCGATGAAGCGGGCGGCGTCCTCGAGCGCCTCCTCAGCCGACTGCGCCGGGCGGATCGCCGCCAGGAACAGCGCCTCGCCATGCTTCAACCGGTCGATCATCGCCTTGCGCTGGTCGTGGCCCAGGCGCGCCTTGCCTATGCCGTCGAGGCGGATGGCCGCAAAGGCCGCCAGCATGGCCGGGCTGTCGCCGGTATAGCCGCAATCGCGGGCGAATTGAGCGGAGAGGGTGTCCATCCTGGTTTCCTTGGCTTGCGGCGGCCGCGACGGTCTTGCCGCCCATGCGTACGTCCACGGCGCTAACTATCTATCGGATATTCGATGAAAGCATAACTCAAAAATATGCACAAGTTAAACTTTTGCTGGGGTTGGGCAGAACCGACTCGACTCTTCGGCAAAAACCGATGATGATGCGAACAAAACAGGAACCGAGGCGCTAGGGACGATGGCATTGCCGGGCAGGGAAGCGACGATGGCCGAGGTCGTCTCGATTGCGGTCGAGTGTATCGATTGCGGCCGCAACAGATGGTGGAAGCCGGCTGAGCTCAAGCGCTTCGGGGTGACCGCGCAGACGCCGCTGGCGGCCCTTTCGGGGCGCCTTCGCTGCTCGGCCTGCCGCGCCGACGGGCTGCCGGGCGCGGCGGTCGCGGTCCAGGCGGCGTTCATCGACGAGCAGCAGCAGCGCCGCGCCGAGGCGCGGATGCTCAGCGAGCGCGAGGTTCCCCTGGAGAGATCCAGACGGGCTTGAGTGGTGGAAACGCCATCTCCCCCTTTGCGGGGGAGATAATACCCGCCGCCCTAGTACCCCAGCAGTTCCTTGAGTGGGATGACGCGCCAGACGTGCTTGATCGCGTAGCGGTTGAAGGTCAGCGTCTTCGGTGGATTGTACTGCTCGACGACCAGCTCGGCGGCGGTGCGCTTGACCAGCTTCTTGATGAAGGCCTTGCCGTTGCGCTCGTTTTCCTCGGGAAACATCTCGATCACCACGTGGTCGCCGGGCACGGCGTCGCGGCCGCCGCAATAGAGCATCTCGCCGGGCTCATAGCGCGGCACCATCGAGTCGGAGAGCACATGCAGCGCAAACACCTTGCGTAAATGGGCGATGCCGGGCGGGCGCTGGACATAGCCGGCGACCTCGCCGTTGAAGGTGAAATCGCCGTCGTCGCCGCCGACCGCCGCGCCCAGAAGCTCGATATCCATCGGGCCGGCGGGCAGGGGGGCGGCGTCGGTGACGATCTCGGCGTCGGCGACATTGTCGGCGTCGTCGAGGAAGACGACCTCGCCCTTGCCGAGCGCCACCGGGTCGACGCGCAGGAAGGCGGCGGTCTTCAAAAGGTTCTCGGTTTTTGGCAGGTTGCGGCCGGTTTCCCAATTGCCGACGGCGGCTACATCGGTGTCGTTATGCTCGGCAATATGGCGCATCACCAGGCCACGCTGCTTGCGCGCCTTGCGGATCGCCGCCCCGACCTTGATCGACAACGAGGTTTTCGCCATGGCGCATCTGAAACATAAGAATCGGTTTCGTCTATGAAAGAATGGCTTGCATAAGTTTTCGAGTTATGCTTATATACAGCCATGCACAAACCACGTTGCCCCATCTCGTTTTCCCATCCGTCCCGGCTGTCCTCCTCCCCGGCCGGGACGAAGCCCGAGGCTACCGCCTCGGCTCCGGTCGCCCTGCCGTCATCGCAGGCGACCGGAACGGCCGGAGCCGTTCCCCTCACGGCTCCGGCCACGAATGTCCGCGAGTGCAATGCCGGCCTTTCTTGCATCCGCACCGAGGACGGCACGGTCATCGTCTTCGATCGGCGCGCGGGCAGGGCGGTTTCCGGCGCCACCCGCGAGGCGGCCGAGGCGAAGCTTGGCTGTCGGAGGTGATCGTCCTCCCCGGACGAGCTTCGGCATCTACGCAACCTTTCAATGGAAGAACACCATGCCCGCGCACACCGAGGCAGAATTGCAAAGCATCGCCCGCACGCCGGCCAGGCTGGCGCCGCCGGTCTGGCTGCCCCAGCGCCAGTTCGTGCGCGAGATCCACGGACCCGAGGCCCTCAAGGTGCCGGCGCCCCGCCTCTTAGCCGCCGCCGGGCGCCGGCCGCATGTCGCGGCTATGCGCTTCATCGACTGCCTGTTCAACCGCTGCCGTGCGCCGCTCGATCTGACGCTCGAGGAAGACCCCGAAAACGACGCGCCCGGCAGCCGGCCGGGACTGGAGATGCTGTGCTGCGGCCTGCGCACGCAACCACTGAAAAGCTACTGCGCCTATCACGCGGCGCGCTTCTGCGACCATCGCCGCACCGCGCTGGCGGATACGGCGTGAGCAGCATCGGTCGAGATTCTTCTCGCAAGCACGGCGGCCTGGTTCCTCGCCCCCGCCGTGCGGGGGAGAGGTGGCTCGGCGAAGCCGAGACGGAGAGGGGAGCGCCCTACGCAAAGCCAAAGCTGGATGAGGAATTGCAAAGTCCAAACCGATGAAGACCTAAGCTCTTCAACGACGAAATCGCCGGCGTGCGGCGCGACTGCCCCTCTCCGTCTCGGCGTTGCCGAGCCACCTCTCCCCACTCCGTGGGGCGAGGAACCCAGATCCTGCGAAGGCAGCAATCAAACGAGGAGCCACAGATGAGCAAGAAGACCGCCCAAAAGGCCAAGCCGCCCAAACTAGCCAAGGGCGAGGCCGAGCAGGTGCGCATCCGCAAGGAGGTCGGCCATGATTTCGCGCTGAAGGACGACGCCTTCGGCCGCAAGCGGCTGGCGGTGGGCACGTTGGAGGCGAGGCGCATCTATGAGGTTTCCAATGATGGCCCGCCCGGCGGCATTGTGCGGGTGCGCAATGTCGACCCGCTGACCGGCATCACCTCGCTGTCGCGCCAGCAGCGCGAGGCGGGCATGCGCTACCGCGAGGATTTTCGCGTCTCGGCGCAGGACGGGGTCAAGCCGATGGCGCTGACTGAGCGCGTCGACGGCGGCCGCATCGGCGGCGGCGTTGCCGATCGTATCCTGTCGGCCGGCCGCGCCTATGCCGACGCCACCAGGGCGCTTGCGCATTGGGAGGTGTCGGGCGTGGTGCAAAAAGTCTGCTGCCATGGCGAAACGGTGAAGAGCCTCGCCGAACAGACGGGCGAGCCGCGGGATGTGGTGTCTAAACTGCTCAAGATCGGGCTGGATTTGTTGGCGGTGCATTACGGGATGATGCTGATGCGGCGGCCGCGGGGGTAGGGCGCGAACGGTCGGGCGGGGCGCCGCACCGATGGGCGATCAGGCTAGAGGCGAGCCTCGATCCGCCAGCGTCCTCCAATTGAAGGGCGCGGGCTTCTCGACCGGCTGCTACGGTGCGCCATTGCTGGTAGATCGCAATGCCAAAGCCACCGCTAGACCCTCATTTCGCAGACGTGGCGCCGACGTCTTCGGTGCTGACCGCCTATGACGAGCACTGCATGCTGACTTACATCCGGCTGCTCGATGCTTCGGCGGACGGGGCCGATTGGCGTGAGGTCGCCCGCACCGTTCTGCACATTGATCCGAGCCAGGAGCCGGAACGGGCGTTCCGGGCTTGGGCGACGCATCTGGCGCGCGCTCGCTGGATGACCGGGAACGAGGGTTGGCGCCGATCGGCACGATGAGCGGCGTGGATTGACGCCGGGCATTTTCCGTGGAACTGCCGTCCCGGTTTGCCCGTTAGATAGGAAATCAACTGGGAAGCGCCTGATGAACTCTTGGCAAATCAACACTTTGGAGGCGTGCTGCCTTCTTGCCGTTCCGCTGTCGATGATCCTTACGGTTCTGGTAGCGGGTCTCATCCTTGGCTGAATCCCCGCTGCAGTGTCCCATAAAAGAAGGCTCTTCCCGGCCCGCATGGTGGCACGGGCCAATCGCGGGTTGCGGCCCTACTTTGGCATTCTGCGACGTTCAGGCGCCGTAGCGAGCACACGGTCTCGCTCGCCGTATACTTATAGGGGATTGTTAAGAGACAGGATTAACGCGTATTAGCGAGTTAGAGTTAACAAAGGGTTTTCCGGTGACGCTGCTTCAAATCTCCTCGATCGTGGCCGAACTCGCAGTCTCCTACGTCACGATTGCACTCACATATCTGGCAGCTGTGTACGCGATTTGCTCCCGCTATTAGGCGCGCGCGCCCAGTCGGCTTCCAGCACACGACGCCTGTCGCCCGACTGGCGCCAATTACATCACGGGTGCCTATCGCGACAGCGTCATCTTGGACGCGCATTGCCCAGCCTCTCAATCCTTGGCGCGCTCCACGTACGCGCCATCGGCTGTCATCACCACCACGCGGGTGCCGGCGCTGATGTGCGGCGGCACCAGCGTGCGCACGCCGTTGGACAGCGTCGCCGGCTTGTAGGACGAGGATGCCGTCTGGCCCTTGGTCACCGGCTCGGTCTCGACCACCTCGAAGGTGGCGCGCTGCGGCAGCACCAGCGAGATGGCGATGCCATTGTGCTGCGAGATCTGCACCGCCATGCCTTCCGTGAGATAGGGCGCCATCTCGCCGACCACGCTTTCCGATACCGCGACCTGGTCGTAGCTTTCCGGGTTCATGAAATGGAAGCCCTCGCCATCGCGATAGAGGAAAGTGTGCTCGCGCTCCTCGACATAGGCGCGCTCGACCTGCTCGGTGGTGCGGTAGCGCTCCGAAACCTTCACTCCATCGGAGATGCGGCGCATGTCGAGCTGGGTCACCGGCGTGCCCTTGCCCGGATGGATGTTTTCGGCAAAGAGGATCACATAGAGCTTGCCGTCCTTTTCGACGACATTGCCTTTGCGTAGGGAACTGGCGATGACCTTCACGGGCTTTATTCCTAAGAGCGTTGACTGGCATGGGAGCGCCGACTGGCGCAAATCGGCTGCGGGAGCCGTTCGGTGCGGCCTAGCGCATCTTGGCGACAATCGCCAGTCCTCCATGCAAATCCGGCTGTCATGACCGCCGCCTCGCCCTGGTGGACGCCTGATGTTCACGCCGACCGACGGCCGCGGCTGATCCTGCGCAATGCCATCACTGCGGCCCTGCGCGACTGGTTTGCCCGCCGCGACTTCGTCGAGGTGGAGACGGCGGCGCTGCAAATCTCGCCCGGCAACGAGGCGCATCTGTCGGCCTTCGCCACCCAGGCGATCGGGCCGGACGGGCAGCATCTGCCGCTCTATTTGCACACCTCGCCGGAATTCGCCTGCAAGAAGCTGCTCGCCGCCGGCGAGAAACGCATCTTCAGCCTGAGTGCCGTCTATCGCAACCGCGAGCGCGGCCCATTGCACCATCCGTCCTTCACCATGCTCGAATGGTACCGGGCTGATGAGACCTATGAGAGCCTGATGGAGGATTGCGCCGGGCTTGTCGCGCTGGCCGCCGAGCGCGCCGGCACAAAACGTTTCGCCTTTCGCGGCCGCGAGGCCGATCCGTTCGCCGAGCCCGAACGGTTGAGCGTCACCGAGGCCTTCATGCGCCATGCCGGTATCGACCTGCTGGCCACGGTCGCCGCCGACGGCAGCACCGATCGCGAAGCGCTGAACGCGGCTCTGATCAAGGCGGGCTTACGCACGGCGCCCGACGACAATTGGGCCGATCTGTTCAGCCGGGTGATGGTGGAAAAGATCGAGCCGGTGCTGGGGCAGGGGCGCGCCACCATCCTTTACGGCTATCCGATTTCGGAGGCCGCCCTTGCCCGGCCGAGCGCGGATGATCGGCGCGTCGCCGAACGCTTCGAGCTCTATTGCTGCGGCGTCGAGCTGGCCAACGCCTTCGGCGAGCTGACCGACGCCGCCGAGCAGCGCCGGCGCTTCATCCTCGAGATGGACGAGAAGGAGCGCATCTATGGCGAACGCTATCCGATCGACGAGGATTTCCTCGCCGCACTGGCCATCATGCCGCAGGCAAGCGGCGCCGCACTCGGCTTCGACCGGCTGGTGATGCTGGCAACCGGGGCGATGCGGGTCGAGGATGTGATGTGGACGCCGGTGGCGGAGTGAAAGTCAGCGCCTGTCCGCACCGGCCTCGATGATTATGTGCTGGCAGACATTGTCGATATCGCGAATGACGTCGTCGTTCAGAAACGCAGGATGGTCCAGCCATCCTGCTCCAGACGCTTTGTCCTCGCCTCATCGCCTGCATTGGCGTCGGCATGCTGCGAACCATCGACTTCGACGACGAGTTTCTTTTCCGGGCAAGCAAAGTCGACGATGTAGCCAGCGATCGGAAATTGTCTCCGGAACCCAAGCCCCCTCAGCCGATGCGCGCGAAGCTCATTCCAGAGCTTCAATTCGGCGTCGGTCATGGCTTTCCGCATCGACTTTGCATTGGCGCGATTTCGTGGGGCAACGGCGTGTGAGGCATCGTCAGTGCTCGATCGCTATTGAGGTTGGCGCTCTACGGCGCCCCCCTCTGTCCTGCCGGACATCTCCCCCACAAGTGGGGAGATTGGCAGTTGCGCCGACAGCGCCCCTTTTTCGAGGTTGGCGATTGGCGAAATCAAAGATGACGGCCGATCTCCCCCCAAGTGGGGGAGATGTCCGGCAGGACAGAGCGACTGTCTTGGAAGTCAAGCTGTTTGCCATGGTTTTT
>NZ_JBVVQU010000111.1:0-7691 GCF_055811555.1 Mesorhizobium sp. WSM4813 | reverse complement strand
CATTACACGCCGGCGGAATGCGCCAACTACATCAAGAACGCCGGATATGCGTCTACCTAAAAACAGAACGCTCTAGGTCTCCCCAACTTCGTCATCCCAGGGCGAAGCAGGAGCGAAGCGACGCGGCGCAGACCCAGGATCCATGCCGCGACTTGAGAGCACCGCTGCAATGCAGAATTCTGCTCCGCGGCACCTTCGGCCAAGGTTACGGCATGGATCCCAGGGTCTCCGCGACGGAGCTTCGCTCCTTGCTACGCCCTGGGATGACGAAGCGATAGGCGTTTTCAGCCGATCTCAAGATTTGCGATCTGCCTATGTAAGACCCGTGTCTTCTGGGGGCAAGGTATCAAGCCAGCAAATGTGCCAGCAGCGCGCGCAGTTGTGCCGGTTTCAGCGGCTTGCGCATCAGCTCGATGCCGGCGGTGCGGGCGACTTTGGCAACGGTCTCCGAACCGTCGGCGGTGACGATCAGCGCCGGCACGGCGCGGCTGAGATAATCGCGAACCTCGGCGATAGTCGTGGTGCCGAGGTCGCCGCCGTCGAGATGCTGGTCGGCTATGACGATGTCCGGCACCCAGTCCGTATCGCCAAGCATGTCGAGTGCAGCATCGGTCGAGGTTGCGGGGCGCACCAGGCATTGCCAGCGCTCGAGCAGGGATGTCATCGCCTGCAGCACCTCGACGTCGTTCTCGACCAGCAGCACCTTTGTGCCGAACAGACCGTAGCCGCGCGGCCGCTCCATGTCTGCGGTGCTGGCAATGGCATCGACGCTGGCGCCGATCCCGACCGGAACGTCGATATGGAAAATCGTGCCGTGTCCGACCTTCGACGAGAACGTCACGGGATGGCCGAGTGCGGCGGCGATGCGGCGCACGATGGCCAGCCCCAATCCCAGCCCGCCGCCGGCAAGCCCGGCATCTGTCGGGATCGTGCCGCGGTGGAATTCCTCGAACACGGCCTCGCGCTGGTCGTCGGGAATACCGCAGCCGGTATCGGCGACATCGATACGGATCGTGTCGCCGCGATGCCTGGTGCCGACCAGCACGCCGCCGGAGCGGGTGTAGCGCAGCGCGTTGGAAAGGATGTTCTGCAGGATCCGACGCAGCAAGGTGCGGTCCGAACGCACGACGGCGTTGACCGGCCGGAATTTTAGCGTCAGGCCCTTCATTTCGGCGACCGGCAGGAAATCCGAGCGCAGCGATGAAAACAGCATCTCCAGGCTGACGTCGCCGATATCGGGCTGCACGACGCCGGCGTCGAGCTTGGAAATGTCGAGCAGGGTGCGGAGCAGGTCCTCCATCGTCTCCAGCGACCGCTCGACCTGCCGGACCAGTTTTTTGCCCTCGTCGCTGGTCTGCACTTCGGCCAGCGCCGAGACGGAGAGATGTGCGGCGTTCAACGGTTGCAGCACGTCGTGGCTGGCGGCTGCCAGGAACCTGGTCTTAGACAGGTTCGCCAGTTCGGCATTTTCCTTGGCGGCACTGAGATCGATGTTGGATTGTTCCAATCTACGCAGTGTCGAGTGCAGTTCCTCGGTGCGCGTACGCACTCGATTTTCGAGCGAAATCGCGGTCTGGAACAGCGAGAACGCGTTGGCCTGCTGATCCATCGAGCGCTCGACTCGGCTGACAAGGGCTGCGTTGATCTTCTTCAGCTTTTCCAGGTCGTTGATGTTCCTGAGCGGCATGAAAATCTCCTACTCCGCCGCCTGCCGCTCTCCGAAGGCGATGCCCGTGAAAGTCTGGTTCAGATGCATCGACCGGTACTGCTCTCCATAGGTGCCGAAGCCGATGACGTTGTTGATCTTGTAGAGTTCCGAAATCTCCCGAAAGACCTGCCGGTTGCGCGCGTCGAGCCTGCGCAGCACGCAGTCGAAGCCGAGGATCATGTCGATGCCGCCAAGCCTTTCCTCGACATCCCTAAGGGCGGCACGTGTCGATTCAACCATGTTCTTGGGCTGGGCAATGGAAAGGACGACGCCATCGTCGATGGCGCAGAAGAACGACAGCGAGCCGTCCGCGTGCATCTTCTGGATCGAGCGGCAGTAAAATTCGCCGCCCACTTTCACCACCACCGGATGCGAGGCGAAACTCAGCGGCGTCAGCATCTGCGGGATGACACCGACCGAGGCGGCATATTCCTCGGCGGCATTGGTGGCGTTGAATTCGCGCACGGTGCGGTGATCGGGATCGGACGCGGTCACCACCAGCTTCTCGTCGGTGGGAACGAAATTGTCGGTCTTGAACACGTGGAAAGGAATTTCCGTGGTGATCAGCACGATGATGGCGCTGTCGGAGGTAACCTTGCCGTTCGAGATCAGCCGCGTCGTCTCGAATTTCAGATCATCGCCGGCCGACCCGCCGATCAGTGGAATATCGTCGAGCCCCCAATGGATGGCGGAGGTCACCGCTTCTTCGGCATAGGACAGCCCGTCGATGAAGCAGAGCGCGAAGGTGGTGTTGGACCGTTCGTACCCGACGCGGCCGCGTAACGAACGCCTCAGCGCCTCGACTTCGCTGGTGATCCCGTCCATGCCCGATGAGGACAGATTTTCGACCATGGTGCTGGCTGCCGAAAATGATCCGGAGGGAAGCAGCATGGCCAGGACCTGGCCTTCCTCCAGGCCTTTGGGCGTAATCTCGCCGGCCGTCGAGCAGCCGGCATAGTGGAGCGCCGGCGCGTGGGTCTTGAGCGCTTCCGAAAGGGCGACTGCCTCAAGGAGACTCTGCGAGAAAAACAGCAGGGCGAACCCCGCATCGATGGCCGCGGCTTCCACCGCCACCGCCCGGGCGAACGCATCCGCGTCGGGTTCGTCGGTGGTGAGAACCGATAGGCCGCATGCATAGCGCGTCCGTGAACTGGCCAGCGGCTTCCTCCTCCATTTCCTCCGACGCTCTTTTTGTGCGCGTCTGGCGCGCCGGCGTCGAAGTCATTGTTGTCTTCAAGTGACGCTTTGGCAATGGGCCGGACCCATCGGCGTGACCGAAAGTACAATAGGCGGATTTTCGGACGAACTGCATTCTCGCAATCTCGGCATTCCGCGGCACTTTTTCCGGGCCTTATGCGGTTTAAGACGGGCTTTATGCGGTATAAGAATAGCGGACAGATGGAGGGCTCGGGCACCACCGACGCCAAACGACCAAGGTAGCACCCAGGGAGGTTTCATGTCGGAGATATCGTTGACGGTGAACGGAAAGCGGGTCAGCGGCACTGCCGAAGACCGTACGCTTCTGGTTCATTTCTTGAGGGAAAATCTCGGCCTGACCGGGACGCATGTCGGCTGCGACACTTCGCAATGCGGCGCCTGCGTGATCCATGTCGATGGCAAGGCGGTAAAATCCTGCACGATGCTTGCGGTGCAAGCCTCCGGGTCGACCATCGTGACGATCGAAGGGTTGGCGGACGGCGCCGACCTGCATCCGGTGCAGGCGGCATTCAAGGAGCACCACGGGCTGCAGTGCGGTTTCTGCACGCCGGGCATGATCATGACGGCGACCGACATGATCAACCGTCACCCCGAAGGCCTCGACGAGGCCACGGTGCGGGCCGAGCTCGAAGGCAATATCTGCCGCTGCACCGGCTACCACAACATCGTGAAGGCGATCCTCGCCGCTTCGGAGACGATGTCGAAGGGAGCCGCCAAGGGCAAGGCTAGGCAAGCTGCGTGAGGGATGAAGTGAGTAGGGGAATAGGGGAGTAGGGGAGTACGCGATTTGGCTCTTAATTCCCTACTGCCCTACTCCCTTACTCCCCTACTCCCCTACTTTTTCGGGAGGAATTTCTGCGATGGGCATTGAAGGTGTTGGCGCTCGTGTAGCGCGCAAGGAAGACAAGCGGTTCATCACCGGCGCCGGGCGCTATGTCGACGACATGGTGGTTCCCGGCATGAAGCATGCGGCCTTCGTGCGCAGCCCGCACGCGCATGCTGAGATCAAGAAGATCGATGTCAAAAAAGCCCAGGCGATGCCGGGCGTCATCGGCGTGCTGACCGGCAAGGAGCTCAAGGCCGACGGCATCGGCAATCTCATCTGCGGGTGGATGATCCATTCCAAGGACGGCTCGCCGATGAAGATGGGGGCGTGGTCGCCGCTGGCCTTCGACAGGGTCCGCTATGTCGGCGACGCGGTGGTCATCGTGGTTGCCGAAACCAAGAGCCAGGCGCGCGACGCGGCCGAAGCAGTCGACATCACCTACAAGGAACTGAAGGCGGTCGTCGATGCTCCGAAGGCGCTCGAAAGGAGCGCACCACAAATCCATCCGGAAGCCGAAGGCAATCTGATTTTCGACTGGGAGCTCGGCGACAGCATGGCGACCAACGCGGCGATCAAGGCCGCTGCCCACGTCACCCGCATGAAGATCGTCAACAACCGGCTGGTGCCCAACGCCATGGAGCCGCGTGCGGCGCTAGGCTATTACGACAAGGCCGAGGACCACTACACGTGCTGGACGACCTCGCAGAACCCGCATCTCGCGCGCCTGGTGATGAGCGCTTTCTACAATGTCGCGCCCGAAAACAAGCTGCGCGTCATCGCGCCGGACGTCGGCGGCGGCTTCGGCTCGAAGATCTACATCTATCCGGAAGAAATCATCTGCTTGTGGGCCTCGAAGAAAACCGGCGTGCCGGTCAAATGGGTCGCCGACCGCACTGAGAGCTTTCTCACCGACGCCCATGGCCGTGACCATGTCTCGACGGTCGAAATGGCCTTCGACAAGGACAACAGGATCACCGGGCTGAAGGTCGATACCATCGCCAATCTCGGCGCCTATATGTCGCTGTTCTCGTCCTGTGTGCCGACCTATCTCTACGCGACGCTGTTGTCGGGCCAATATGATATTCCGGCGATCCACGCCAATGTGCGCGCCGTCTACACCAACACCGCGCCGGTCGACGCCTATCGTGGCGCAGGGCGGCCGGAGGCTACCTATCTGCTCGAACGCACGATCGAGACCGCCGCACGCGAGCTGGGCGTGTCGCCGGCGGAGCTTCGCCGAAAGAACTTCATCACGTCGTTCCCGCACCAGACACCGGTCATCATGAACTATGACGCCGGCGATTATGCCGCTTCGCTGGACGCGGCGATGACCGCTGCCGACTATGCCGGTTTTGCCCAGCGCAAGGCGGCCGCCAAAGCCAAAGGCAAGCTGCGCGGCATCGGCATGAGCTGCTATATCGAGGCCTGCGGGCTGGCGCCGTCGGCGGCGGTCGGCAGTCTTGGAGCGGGTGTCGGCCTTTGGGAAAGTGCCGAGGTGCGCGTCAACGCCGCCGGCACCATCGAGGTGCTCACCGGCTCGCACAGCCACGGCCAGGGCCACGAGACGACCTTCGCGCAACTGGTCAACCAGCGCTTCGGCGTGCCGATCGACAGCGTCTCGATTGTCCATGGCGATACCGACAAAGTGCAGATGGGCATGGGCACCTACGGCTCGCGCTCAGGCGCCGTCGGCATGTCGGCCATTGTCAAGGCGCTCGACAAGGTCGAGGCCAAGGCCAAGAAGATCGCCGCCCATCTGCTCGAGGCCGATGAGGGCGACATCGTCATCGAAAACGGTGTCTTGAAGGTCACCGGCACCGACAGACAAGTGCCGTGGTTCCAGATGGCGCTCGCCGCCTATACCGCCCATAACCTGCCGGGCGGCATGGAGCCGGGGCTGAAGGAGACTTCATTCTACGATCCGTCGAACTTCACTTTCCCGGCCGGCTGCTATGTCTGCGAGGTCGAGATCGATCCGGAAACCGGCGTCACCGAGATCGTCCAGTTCGTCGCCGCCGACGATTTCGGCAACATCATCAATCCGATGATCGTCGAAGGCCAGGTGCATGGCGGCGTCGCCCAGGGCATCGGCCAGGCCTTGCTGGAGGGCACCCGCTACGACGCTAGCGGGCAGCTTTTGACTGCGAGCTATATGGATTACACCATGCCGCGCGCCGACGACCTGCCGTCGTTCAAGGTCTCGACCTCGAACACGCCGTGCCCGGGCAATCCGCTCGGCATCAAGGGCTGCGGCGAGGCCGGCGCCATCGGCTCACCGCCGGCAGTGATCAACGCCATCACCGACGCCATCGGCATAACCGATATCGCCATGCCGGCATCGCCGTCCACGGTCTGGGCAGCGATCCGGGCGACGAAACACTGAAAGGAGTGAATAGTGAATAGTGAATAGAAAAGCGCTTCGCTAAGGCGGCACCTCACTACTAACTACTCACTATTCACTATTCACGATTGACTATTCACTATCTCGCACGGGAGTGTCCCATGTACTCAGTCAACTATCACCGTGCCGCCTCGGTCGCCGATGCGGTCAAGCTGCTCGAGACCGGCGATGCGAAGCTGCTGTCGGGCGGCATGACGCTGATCCCCGCGATGAAGACCCGGCTCGCCGCACCGTCCGATCTCGTTGACCTTTCGCATATCGAGGAATTGAAAGGCATCGAGGTGTCGGGCAGCACCATCACCATCCGCGCCGGCACCACGCATTACGACGTCGCCCGCGATGAGAGGCTGAAGACGGCCTGTCCGGCCTTGGCCCACATGGCTTCTCTGATCGGCGATCCGGCGGTACGCCACAAGGGCACGATCGGCGGCTCGATCGCCAACAATGACCCAGCGGCCGATTATCCGGCAGCACTTCTTGCGCTCGACGCCATCATCGTCACCAACAGGCGCGAGATTGCCGCCGACGCGTTCTTCACCGGCTTGTTCGAGACGGCACTGGAGGACGGCGAGATCGTCACCGCGGTGACCTTCACCGCGCCGGCCAAGGCGGCCTATGAAAAATTCCGCAATCCGGCTTCGCGCTATGCGATCGTCGGTGTGTTCGTGGCCAAGGGCGCGGACGGAGTCCGCGTCGCCGTCACCGGGGCCGGCGATAACGGCGTCTTTCGTTCGAAGGAAATCGAGGCGGCACTTGCCACGAATTTCGACGCCGCTGCCCTCAACGGAGTGAAAGTGCCGGCGGATGATTTGATGACTGACATCCATGCCTCGGCCGATTATCGCGCCAATCTGATCGTGGTGATGGCCAAGCGCGCGGTGGCTGCTGCCAACGCCTGAAGATACCGATTGCCGGGTATTGAGTTTGTCAGCTTTGGGAAGGGGCCTTTGCGGCCCTTTTTCGTCGCTCTCGGGTATTTACGGCCGTACAGGGGAGTGTGGCCATCTCGCACTTGCACAGCGCTCTATTGCACTGCAATATACCTGGAGGAATGCGAGCCGGGGCTTGGAGCGCACGGTCGTAGCCTGCAGCCCTTTCGCATCGTTCAAATGCGAAAGGACCGGCATGACGGATATCTCGGCGACGCAGCTTGTCGTGTCCCGCTCCGCCGTCGACACATCGTCGAGAACAAGGCTGGCCTATCTCGACGGATGGCGCGGCTTGTCGATCGCACTGGTGCTGATCGGGCACTTCTTTACCGTTCCCGGTATCAACCTCGGTGTCATGGGCGTCGAGTTCTTCTTCGTGCTCAGCGGCCGGCTCATGGCCGAGATTCTCTTTGTCGAACGCTATCCGCTCAAGGCGTTTTTCAAGCGCCGGTTCTCCCGCATCTATCCGGCGCTGCTGGTCTTCGTCGTCGCTTCGATGGTTGCCTTGTCCGGCACGTTTGTCGCCTTCAAAGTACGCCTCCGGCGAAGGCCGCCTTGCGCGAGCGTGGCAGGATAGCGAGGCTGCGCTCTTAAGGTCGTCCTTACGAG
>NZ_JBVVQU010000110.1:0-7946 GCF_055811555.1 Mesorhizobium sp. WSM4813 | reverse complement strand
TCAATGTGCATTGGGACATGGCAGAGGACGGCATGCCCAAACCCCATGCGCATGTCATGCTGACCATGCGCGCGGTAGACGAAAACGGCTTCGGCCAGAAGGTGCGGGACTGGAACCGCACGGAAATGGTCGAGCGCTGGCGCGAACGTTGGGCCGAATTTGCCAATGAGCGCATGGCCGAACTCGACATAGACGCGCGCATCGACCATCGCAGCCTTGAAGCGCAGGGCATCGCGCTTGAGCCGCAAAGCCAGATCGGCGCGCCTGCGCATCGGATCGAGGATCAGGGGACCGAAGCCGACCGCGCCGAATTGCACCGCGAGATCGCGCGCGGCAATGGCGAACGCATCATCGCTGATCCCGACCTGGCGCTGGATGCGATCACGCATCAGCAATCGACGTTCACGCGCCGCGACATGGCAAAGTTCGCGCACCGGCACAGCCACGGGATCGATCAGTTCAACGAAGTGATGGATGCAATAGGAAACGCGCCCGACCTGGTCGAACTCGGCAAGGATTCTCGCGGCGTGGATCGCTTCACCACCCGCCAGATGATCGAGGCCGAACAGCGGCTGCACCACGCGGCGGAAATGATGGCCGAGAGGGAACGCCATGAGGTAAGCGATACCGACAGGCAGGCGGCATTGGCCCGAGCGGAAGCGCGCGGACTTGTGCTGTCGGGTGAGCAGGCCGACGCGCTGGCGCATATCACGGACGGGCGCGATCTGGGGATCGTTGTCGGCTATGCCGGAACCGGCAAGAGCGCCATGCTGGGCGTAGCGCGGGAGGCATGGGAAGCGGCGGGCTATCAGGTCAGGGGCGCTGCACTTTCCGGCATCGCGGCCGAAAATCTCGAAAGCGGATCGGGCATCGCCTCGTTCACCATCGCCAGCATGGAACATGGTTGGGGACATGACCGGGATATGCTCACCACGCACGATGTTCTGGTGGTCGACGAGGCGGGCATGGTCGGCACGCGCCAGTTGGAGCGGGTGCTGTCCCATGCTGCCGAGGCCGGAGCGAAGGTCGTGCTGGTCGGCGATCCGCAGCAGTTGCAAGCAATAGAGGCGGGCGCGGCCTTCCGCTCGATCCACGACCGTCATGGCGGTGCAGAAATCGAAACCGTGCGCCGCCAGCGTGAGGACTGGCAGCGGGACGCCACGCGCGATCTGGCGACCGGCAGGGCCGGCGCTGCGATCAATGCCTATGATGCCCATGGCATGTTGCATGAGGCCCAGACGCGCGAACAGGCACGCGGCGATCTGGTCGAGCGATGGGACCGCGACCGGCAGGAAGCGCCCGACGAAAGTCGCATCATCCTCACCCAAACCAATGACGAGGTGCGCGCGCTCAACGAAGCCGCGCGGGAACGGATGCGGGTGGCGGGCGACCTCGGTGATGATGTGCGGATCACGGTCGAGCGCGGCGAACGGAGCTTCGCCAGCGGGGACCGCGTCATGTTCCTCCAAAACGAACGCGGCCTTGGCGTGAAGAACGGCACGCTCGCCGCCATCGAAGAGGTCAGCACGCAATCCATGTCGGTGCGCACCGACGACGGCCGCTCCGTGCGCTTCGACCTCAAGGACTACGACCGCATCGACCATGGCTATGCGGCGACCATCCACAAGGCTCAAGGCATGACCGTGGACCACACCCATGTGCTGGCGACGCCTGGCCTGGACGCCCATGGCAGCTATGTCGCCCTGTCGCGGCACCGTGACGGCATGGATCTGCATTATGGCCGCGACGACTTTGCTACACAGGGCCGGCTCGTCCGCACTTTGTCGCGCGACCGGGCAAAGGACATGGCGTCGGATTACAGGCAGATCGATCCGGTGCAAGGCTATGCCGAGCGACGAGGCATTACCTTCCGTGAGCGTGTCGCCGAGATCGTCAAAAGGGTCGTCCCGGAGAAGCTGCGCGACAGGATCGGCGGCGTATTCGACGGCCTGCGCCAGCCCGTATCGCTTGGCCCGGATGGAGGGAAGCCGGAACGGGAAAGCGCCGGAAAGGAGACGCGGCGCGACAGCAAAACACCTGCGGGAGAGGCTTCCGAGGATCACGAGGCAACGCTGCGCCACGCCCGAACCGACGCCCTCAAACGTCATGCCCGCGCCGTGGACGCCGTATTCAGCATCGAAGACGCTGGCGGCAAGGCTGACCCGGCGCAGATGCGCGAACTGTCCGATGCCCGCAAAGCCTTCGAGGAGGTGCGCCCGCATGGCTGGCGCGATGCCGAGGCGGCCTACGTCAAAGACCCCGACCTTGCCCGCGAGGCTGGCGCTGGCCGGGTCAACCGCGCTATCCGCGCCCTCCAGCTTGAAGCCGAACTGCGCACCGATCCAGGCCGCCGCGCCGACCGCTTCGTGGAGCGCTGGCAAAAGCTCGACCAAACCAGCCAACGGCAGTATCAGGCTGGCGACATGTCCGGCTACCTGGCTACGCGGTCGGCGATGGGCGACATGGCCAAAAGCCTCGGACGCGATCCACAGCTTGAATCCCTCCTAGCCAACCGCAAAGCTGATCTTGGCATCCAGTTCGAATCGGGCCGCCGTTTCGGCGCGGCACTCGCTTTCACGCACGGCCTCGGACTCGGTAGGGGGCGAGGCATCGGAATCTAGACCCCGTCCGATTTACCGCCGTTTCCACGTCACCCTACGACGCTACAGCGATCCCTCTTGCGCGTCCGTATCGGTCCGCCCTGTCTGGTCTCGACAGTTGTCAGAAATAACCGGCAGGAGGCAGGCCATGCGCGAACCAGACCGTATCATTCGGCTCAAAACCGTCCTTGTCCGGACCGGGCTGTCGCGGTCCACCATCTATCGCAAGATCGCCGAGGGCACCTTCCCGGCTCAGATCAGGATCAGCGTCAACGGCGCGGGCTGGCATGAATCCGACATCAACAGATGGATCACTGATCCCTTCAGATGGCGGCCAAAGAATGAGTCCAAACTCGATGACTGATCGCGCAGCTTAGGCCGAAGTGCAAGTAGTCGTGGTAGTGCGAAAATGGCCTAATCCACCAAGGGACTGCCGCGATATGGCCGCTTTGCGCCCCATGTCGGTCGCTGAAAGGGCGGTAGTGTCACCCTACGAGCGGACATTCAAGCGAGCAGGCGGGTGCATGTTGACTCCCAGCCCGGGGCTTATCCCGGCGGTACCTTACTTCCCAAACAGACGGGAGAAGAAGCCACGCTTCGCTGGTTTCTGTATGTCACGGGGCGGTTGGACCTGGCTGCTTTGCTTAAACGGCTCTTTCCAGTCGACCGGTTGCGCCACAACAGACTTGGCCAACACCTGCGCCGCAGGCCTTGATGAGATTGCCGAAGATCGGGGTTGTTCACCTTTGCCACCCATGATGGGGATCTCGATCGCCTCCTTGGCACGTGTAACGGCGACGTAGAACAGCCTTAGTTCCGCAGCGTCCTCCCGCTCTTTTTTGGCCTTTTCCGCGGGAGTGCGTGCCTCTCGGGTCTTCAGGAAGTCGTCCATAAGTCGAACATTCTTCCATTCCCGCCCCTTGGCCTTGTGCGCTGTTGAGATGACGATCTCGGCCACGTCCTCGCTGACGGTTTGGTTGATAGCCCACAGCAGACGCTTCTCGCCCTTACTCTGAACTAGATTGACAAACATGGTCAGGTGTTCGCCCTCGGTGGTCTTGGCGAAATCGACTACCGACTCCCAATTGGTGAAACCGAAGAAATCGGCGACGTCTGTTGGACGACCCTCCTTCAAGTCTCGCACTCCCCACAGCAACTCCTTGATGTCCTTGTTGTCACCAACGAGATGCGGCTTGCGACCTTCGTCGAGGCATTGGATTAACGCCGTCATGACGTTCGCGTTGGTCCTCGCAAGAATGGCGTTGGGATTGCAGTTCCGACCCAGCTCCGCATGGCAGGATTGCCGGCAAGCGGCACGCTCTCGCCCAGCCGCTGCAGGATGCGTGACGCTTCGCTGGCGATCTCGGGACCGAACCGGAACGACTGGGTCAGGCTAACAGTGGCATCGGTCTCGATAGCTTCCATCGCGTTCACCGCGCCACGCCATTCGTATATCTGCTGGTAGCGGTCACCAACGTAGACAAGCTGGGCGCTTTGCCGCCGCAGTACGTCTAGCACGACGGGATTGGTGTCCTGCGCCTCATCGAGGAGTATGTAGTCGGCTGCGATTTGCGGCTTAGATAGTCCCCAAAGCTTCAGAAAACCGTCAAACCCTAGCGGGATTGCGTCCTTTGGGTCGCACATGCGTTGCCATACATGCTTAGCAGTGTTGCACGCAAATTCGTTCACTGCTTTTAGTGTATCTTCACTGGCGGTCAGCAGCGATCCGTGACGAGGCACGTGCGCGTTAGAGATTTCCTCGTCCCCACTATGGGCGAACTGCTTGACCGCCTGCTGGATCAAATAGGCCTGTGAGACTGTCTGTAGGGAATGATCACGGTCGACCCGCCAAGTCTTCTTGAATCCGAGAACCTCCGCGAGTTGTTTCGCGCTGACCTTCCCGGCGAACTTATCCTTGGTTTGCTTATAGTCTGAGTGCAGCGACTTCAGCGCTAGGCTGTGTGTCGTCGAGCAATTTACAGTCGGAGGAAATTTCTCACGGGCGTCCCCGACAATCGCCTTGTTGAAGGCGATGTACTGGCCATGGCTCCGAGTCGCGTGGGCAAGGAACTGCAGCGTTGAGGTTTTCCCTGTGCCCGCATAAGCATTGATTCGGAGCGAGCCACCGGACAGGAAAGCGTCGATTGCCTGTTGCTGCTCCGCGGTGGGTTTGCGATTCCCGGATTTCGCTGCGACCTTGTTGTGTACCTTGATGGGCCGCTTCCCAGAAATCTGGGGGCTTCGGTCGAAGAGGTCTGTCTGCTTGACATCCAATGCGGATTTCGCACGGGCCAAAAGCCTCCCGGCCCGAGCTGTTGACCTAATTCCGGCTTCATCCACCACGGCTTTGACAGCCTTGGTATCACCACTTGCCGTGGCTTTTTCCAGTATCGCCTCAAGCTGGTCGATGCTCAACGGCCTAAAGGGTCGCCTCATTCCAAATCCCCCAGATCAATTTCGCGCCCATAAGCCGGCCGAAGTCAAGCTCGAGGGCGCGGCGCCGAGCGGGTATAGATCTGAGCGGCGCTATACTTGGGTATTGCCGGTTGACTGAAATAACCCATCATTGACAGCAACCTCCCGGCGGTAACCTTATAATAAGATGGTAGGCGATTCAGAAACCTTGACTGCCGCGCCATCGTTGGACGGCGCGGCAGCGGATTTTGCCGAAATAGCGCCACTTCAGCCAAGTCCTACAATGCTCTCACCAACGCAGGTGCAGAGCGGGCCGCCAATCGAGCCTCTGGTCCGCATCGTCATCTACGACCCGGCGCAATGGGAGACCTTCATCGACGAGTGGGTCTCGTCCCTCAAAACCAAGTACCAAAAGGTCCTGCGTTATACCGGCGCGAACGATCGCGGCATCGATGTCGCCGGGTTCGAAGACATGAATTATCTGCAAGGCGTCTGGGACAACTACCAGTGCAAACACTACCGCGACGCCATCACGCCCGGGACGGCGTGGCCCGAAATCGGCAAGATGCTCTGGTATTCATTTCGCCGCGAGTTTGCGCCGCCGCGTGCCTACTACTTCGTCGCGCCGCGCGGCACCGGAACGACGCTCATGTAGAAAACATGCGTCCCGATCTTCGTGGAACAGACCAGCTTGGTCTCCGTGAGCCAGCGCATATGTAAGCTGACCGATTCCTGTGTGATACCGAGCCGGTTGCAAATCATCTTGTTTGTCAGGCCGGTCTGCCGAGCGTCTGGAACCTCAGGAAAATACAGTTCTGGCCAGTTCAGGTAGTCCAAGATTTTGAGCCTGCTCTCGGAAGCCAGCGCCTTGATGATTCGTGCGTCCACCGTCGACCTCCATCAGCTACGTTCTGATGGGCGGCGATATCCTCAACCAGACAACTATCGACAACGGCTAAAGGTGGGGCAGATTTTGCGGAATCGTGTCCGGACGCAGCAGGCCCACAACACGACGAATGGCAGCGTATTCCGGTTTGTTGCACCTTTCGTCAGAACCATACCGGCAGATACGACACTTCATCAGTCGGTGTTGGATAGGTTCGCCTATCTGAAGTGCTTCAGTATGTGCTGAGGCCCTATCGCCCCGAAGGACTGCGGCATCACGAGAAGGTCAAACAGTTTTACGAGCCCGGCCAGCCGGCAGACGGGTGACAAAGTTCTTGACTGTTTCAGCATGAAACTGCTTGCCGGTTGGGCTTGTCGCACAGGTCTCATTCAGCCGGCGAGCTATCTCTGAGTACGACATTGTCGGCCATCCAGCAGGCAGGAAGCTTTCTATGTGGTTGGCAAATGCAATGGCACTTTTTCGGTTTGCTTCGGCCAAGACCGTCCCATTCCGACCAAGGATCGTTCCTCTGCGCTTCGCTTGGGCAAGGGCTGCTCTCGTTCGCTCAGATATCAACCGCCGCTCTTCCTGTGCTAGGGCGGCAAAAATGTGCAGCTGGAAGTCGGTCGCATGGGCATTTCAGCGACGACCAGCTGAACGCCCTTTTCCATCATAGTGGCGATGAAGCTGACACGACGCGAGAAGCGGTCGAGGCGAGCAATCAACAGCGATGCTCCCGCCTTTTTTGACGCAACCATCGCTTTTGCCAGTTCAGATCTCTGATCGTTCCTGCCAGATTCCACCTCAACGAACTCTGCGACCAGCGACCCATTGGCCACGACAAACTGCCGAACCATTTGCTGCTGAGCCTCTAAGCCGAGCCCGGATCGCGCCTGTTTTTTGGTCGAGACGCGATAATAGCCGACGTATTTCATAGACGAAGACGTCGGAGATTATTCGCTCCAGATCAACGGCGGCTTGATCGCGAACATAGCACCTGTGCTCGCCATAGGTGAGCCAATGACGGCGAGTGAGCTAACAAGGTGTCGGAGGTTAGCAGCAGCTATGATGATCGTGACGACAACGTTTTCGTGCGTTCCTGAGCGCTGTGACGATGCATGCTGAGATACTCGTCGTGGCGCATGTTGAGTCCTGTCACTGGGAAACCCTCCAGGTTAGGCGCGCTTGCTCCAAATGTGTAGTCGACAAATTTGCCGCGTTCATCCACGTCCCGTCCGCATTCAGGCTGATGAGGCCTTTGTCGAAGGCAGCATTGAAGGCGGGGGACAACAGGAGGTCATGAAGGGGTCCAGCTTCTCTACATCGCTTGCGGCTGCCCATGGGTGAATGTGAGACGCAACAAGCAGGTCCAGGATATCTAGCCCGTTGCGCAGCCTTTCCGCCCCATAAGGCAATGAGGCTCTTTCGGAATTGTCCTTGGCCAACACGAGCCTGAATTATTGCCGTGCGTAGGTGGCCGCAGATTTACCGGCAAAGTCAGAGCTTTGATCGATCGAGCTCTCGATCCCTCGGTCTAGCCATCCAGGGCGCTCAATGTCGCGGATCGCAGCAATACGGTCGAATAGCGCAACGCCATCGATATCCCTTATGCGTGTCAGGGTAGATTCGGGCTCCGCGACCTTTGCCGTTCTCTTGATTCAGAAGGGGGCTATGTTTCACCCGCTCCAGAAACAGTCCGACAGTCAGCTCATCCCGCGACCTGGACCGGTCGAAGAGGATGAATGTGGTCCATCCCAAATTGTGCCACTTGCCCTCTGGGAATCCTGCTGGCTTTGGGCTGTCTGGGATTGCGTTCGTCGAACGATCACGAGCCCTTCGATGCTCCCATCGCGAGCGAGAACGATGAACTCGCCCAAACGAACCTCTTGGATATTGGACCAGTGCCACTGAGGAGCGGCGAACGATCCGTCTGACGAACTGTTCTATTAGGGCACCACAACGCTTCGGGTACGCCTCCGGCGAAGGCCGCCTTGCGCGAGCGTGGCAGGATAGCGAGGCTGCGCTCTTAAGGTCGTCCTTACGAG
>NZ_JBVVQU010000109.1:0-8768 GCF_055811555.1 Mesorhizobium sp. WSM4813 | reverse complement strand
TCGTAAGGACGACCTTAAGAGCGCAGCCTCGCTACCCTGCCACGCTCGCGCAAGGCGGCCTTCGCCGGAGGCGTACATGCACGCCGCCAGTGGTGTTGAGCACCGACGAGGGCGCCGCCTTCCTGGGTGCGTGCCGAGCCTGAACACCGGTATGGCCCTGACGACGACCTACGCAGCAGGTCTTCAGGCCTCGGAGACTGTCGGGCTGAAGGTCGGCGACGTCGACAGCGGTCGTGAAGTCATCCGTGTCGAGCATCTGGCGCAGCTTCGCCTGGCATCTGCTCGAGAACGGCACCGATATCAGCATCATCCGCTACACCAAGGTCTCGAACAATCTCAATCTAATCGACCAGGCCTTGCCAGAATGGAACATTGGATGCGACCCATAGCATCGAAGATGACTTGGGCGCACCATCAAGCCAACTCATCCAGACAATCACCCCGGCAGAATGCGCCAATTTCCTAACGTCGGCTATGTTCCGTCACAAGATGAAAGGCTTTCCTAGAACACCAGAAAGCCGTACGTCGCCCTCGAAATCTGCGGCTGGTTTTCGGGTGAAACCGCTCGCCGCCTGCATTGTTTTTTTGGGGACTATATCGAGACTGCGCGTGGCGAGCCCTTACCGAGGCTCGCGTACGGTACTGTCCAGATATTGCGTCAGCGCACAGACCAGATGATAGAAGATGCTTGCCGGCACGTCGGTCGCCAGCGAGCGGCCACGCTCGTCGATCCGGTCTATCCACAGGCCAAGCGGTGCTGGGTCGATGTGCCAACGGAACAGGCGCCCGACACGCGCTTCGATCTCGGGCTTGAGGTCGGGTCCGCCTGAACCGTCCAGTGCAATTGCCGCCTTGATTGCTTCGGCCTGGGGCCAACTGCGCGAGACAAGATCGAGTGGAAGGCCTTGCCGCGAGACCGCGCCATAAGCGAGGCCGGTGGCGCGATTGAGGCCGTTGGCGATGGCCGAAGCGTAGAGTTTTCTGGCAAAGCTGGTTAGTTCGCTCTGGCCGGTGCGCCCTGCGAAGTCGACCAGCAGCGAGGCCCATTCGAAATGGTGGCCCGGTTCCGTCCACGTGCCTTTCTCGTCCTCCGCCGGCCTCCACTCGTCGTCGAAATATTCGCCGAGCGTCCAGCTTTCCGAATCAAAGAAATGGCTGCGAAACAGATCGACGATGCGCGCGGCGCGGCGTAGATGGGCCAGTTCCCCGGTTGCTTGGTGCCAGGCCAAGAAAGCCTCGAGCAGATGCATGTGTGGGTTGGAGCGACGTTCGCCCTCGCCGCTCGACGTTTCGAGAAAGCCCGTCATGCGGTGATCCTCGAGATGCGCGTCGAGAAACAAAAACGTTTCTTCGGCAAGCCGCAATGCATCAGGATTGCCGACCATATGGGCATGCGCCAGCGCCAGGAGCACGCAGGAATGATCATAGGCATCCTCGGCGGCGTCGGCGACCGTGCCGTTGACATTGAGCGTGCGCACCCAGCCGCCATTGTCGGTGCGGCCGTTCCTGGTCATGAATTCGAGGCCGTGGCTGATCAACCGGTCGGCAGGCCCGTCCCAGCCTCGCGCCTTGGCGACAGCAAAGGCGTAGACTTGCCTGGCCATGGTGCGCATGCGCTTGGGCTTCATCAGCGGTGTGGCGTCAAAGCCGAGCGCCTCGTGGAAACCGCCATGGCGCTCATCCACCCCGACCGTGGACCACAGCGGCACAGTCTCTTCAAACAGCCAGTGATGCACACGTCGCCGCCAGGCGCCGCTTTCGATCACGCGATCGGCGGCGGGCGTGAACCTGGTTTCCAGCCGGCCACTTTTTTCAAGCTGCTCGACGATCTTCTTGACGTTTTGGCTGCGGCTGACCGGAGCGACGAAGGTGGCATCGGCGGTCGAGACGACGGCAACGTCCTTCAGGCCGATGGCCGAGAGCAAGCGACTGTCGCTGCGGATGTAGGAGTTCTCGCAGTCGATGGCGACGACATCGCCGACGATGACGTTGCCGTCATTGTCGGACGGACCGACATCGAGCAACGACTGCCAGGAACCGAGATCGTTCCAGCGGAAGCCGGCCGGCACCATGGCGATGTGGCTGGCGCGCTCCATGATCGCATAGTCGATCGACGTCGAGGGAATGGCGGCGTAGAGCTCCAGGGGCATATATAGACCGGAAAGATCTGATGTCGCGGCCTGGTAGGCAATTTCCGTGGCCTGCCATACCTTGGGCTCGAAAGCCGTGAAGGCGTCGCGCATGGCGCTGGCGCGAAACAGGAAGATGCCGGTGTTCCAGTAGAAATTACCTGCAGCCAGGTAATTCTGCGCGGTCGCGAGGTCCGGTTTCTCGACAAAACGCGAGACATCGCATATGCCATCCCTCTCGCCGGCGACCTCGATATAGCCGTAACCTATCTCCGGCTGACTGGGCCTGATGCCGAATACCACCAGCCGGCCCGCGCGCGCTGCCCCGGCGCCGTTTTCCACACTCTGCCAGAATTGCTGCGCTGTCGCGATCTCATGATCGGACGGCACCACCAGCACCAGGCTGTCGCCATATTCGGACAAGGTGCGCAGTGTCGCCAAGGCCACGGCGGCGGCGGTGTTGCGTCCGGTCGGCTCGAACAAGGGGCCACCGCCGGAAAGGTCGAGTCCGGCGAGATCGGCGTGGACGCGGTCGGCGTGCCGCTCCGAGGCGATCAGGAAGATCGGCGTTTCGCCATCTGTCCGAGCCGTCAGCCGATGCAGCGTTTTGACCAGCATCGAGCCATCGCCCGAAAAATCATGGAACTGCTTGGGATTGTCCTCGCGCGAGAGAGGCCACAGCCGTGAGCCAACGCCGCCGCTCATGACAAAACTGACGATCCGCTCGGTCATGGGCGTCTCACACTCAATAGGTCTGGAATGCCGACGTCAGTGCTAAGCAGCACCATTTCGACGCTTTCAAACGTCTGTCAGTGCTATCCCCCAATGCAAGCTCCTGTTTGTCCAATGCGCCAGCAAAATACCTAAGGCACCATTCCCCACGACGAATCTGACCCTGTTGACCGCGATCAACGGGCCGCGCTTTTCATACTTTTAATTTCAAACAATGCAAGGAGCGCTGACGTGAGCCCCGGCGGACATCTAGTTACCGACCTTGTAGGTAGGCGACATTCTCGGCTTGCAGAAAAACGTGGGCACCAACCGATTTCAAGAAAAGTATCGCGCCGACGCCAATCGTCACACGAGAGAGCGGCTGTAGAAGCGTTCGGGAAAAACCCCAACCGACTGGCTATTTATCCAACATTGCCGTCATCAAGTTTCGCGCAAGTCCCTGCAGTCAAATCGCATGAAAATTGGTGATCCATCCAAGATCAATGATTCTATCAACAGCGTGTCGCTAATTGATTTGGCGCTAATATAGACCGTCGCGTAGGCAGGCATCGGGGCGCTACAGAATCACACGAGGGATATTCGCATGGCCACGATGCACTACACCTGGGGCGCCTCCGCTGCCCAGGCCAAGGCCTATGGCTTCAACCTGGTTGATCTTCAATACGCGTCATCGGTCAACGCGTTGCCGGAGGGCTCGAAGGCTCTGATCTGGCTCGGCGAGAGCAATGGCGTAACCCAGTCCTTTATCGACAAGGTAACGCCTCTCCTCAACAATCCGAAGGTTTTTGGATTTTTTCTGACTGACGAGCCGGATCCCACCGGCAAGTACCATACCCAGGTGAGCGCTGCCAACCTGAAGGCGGAATCCGACTGGATCCATTCCCATTTTCCGGGCGCCAAGACTTTCATCACCCTGATGGACATGGGGTCGTACACAGATTCGAATTATTCCAATACCTACAATCCTGCCAACACTGGCATCGATTATTACGGAATAAACCCTTATCCGGTGCGCACGACTGCGGTGGACTTCAACTACATCGATAGAGCCGTGGCTGCGGCGTTGGAAGCAGGCATCCCCCAGAGCGCGATCGTTCCGGTTTATCAGACGTTTGGCGGCGGCGGCTGGGCGACCAATACGGGCGGGTCATATGTCATGCCCACGACGGCCCAGATGCAGACAATGATGGACCACTGGGAAAGACTGGTACCCAATGCTGCCTTTGACATGGCTTATAAATGGTCCTCGCAGAACGGCGAAACCTCGCTTGGCAACACTCCGGCGATGCAAGACTTTTTCCTGCGACACAACACCAGCACCACGACCCCGCCTCCAACCGACGATACGCTCTACGGCACCAGCGGAGCCGATGTACTTCAACGAGCCGGTGCCCATACGATGATCGGCTACGGCGGCAACGACGATTACCGTGTCGACAATGCCGGCGACAGAGTGGTCGAGTCCTCTGGCCAAGGTCAAGACAGAGTGTGGACCTCAGTGAGCTATGCGCTCTCGGCCGGCTCGTCGGTTGAGGTCCTTGGCACCACGAAGTACGCCGGCACCACGGCAATCAACCTCACTGGCAACGAGTTTGCCCAGACCATCCAAGGCAATGCCGGCGCCAACGTCATCAACGGCCGTGGTAGCGCCGACACGATGACTGGCTATGGCGGCAACGACACCTATTATGTCGACAATGCCGCCGATAGGGTGGTCGAGGCGGCGGGGGGCGGCACAGACAAGGTGTTCACTTCAGTAAGCTATGCGCTTTCGGCCGGCTCGTCGATCGGGCTCCTCGCCACCACGAACTCCGCCGGCACGGGAGCGATCAACCTCACCGGCAACGAGATTGGCCAGACCATCCAGGGCAACGCCGGCGCCAATGTCATCAATGGCGGACGAGGCGCCGACATCCTGACCGGCAATGGTGGCAATGATGCCTTCGTTTTCAATACCGCTCTGGGAGCCGGCAATATCGACAGGGTTACTGACTTCAACAAGCTCCAGGACAAGATCCACATCGACAACGCGATTTTTGCCGGGCTGAGCTCGGGCGCACTCACATCCGGTGCTTTCTTTGCTGGTGCCGCCGCCCACGACAGTTCCGACCGCATCCTCTACAACAATTCAACCGGAGCGCTCTCTTTCGACAGCGACGGTATCGGCGGTGCGGTTCAAACACAGTTCGCCACTCTCTCTCCAGGTCTGTCGCTTACGGCAGCTGCATTCTTTGTGACCTGAAGGCGTTAGCGGGAAACGAGATCGCGCGAGGCCGGCGGTCGCCACCAGAGACAGGTGCACAAACTGTACCTGAAGCCTGTCTCACTGGCGGCGTGGATGTTCTCGCGTGGACTTGCGGCACCGGCGAGTGCAGAGACGGGAAATGCGCCGGGACCATGCCCGAGAACGTGCGCGTAGCGAAATCCGCATCGGTTTTTTTGCTACGCTGGCGTTCGGTTCAAAGAATTGCGCAAATCAAGTGGCACAGCATGGGTTTGCGCGTCCTAAACGACGGGCGGCACTGCAGTCTTTGCAACCTGCACCGCCGCCTGCGCTGCAGCAAGCCTGGCGATCGGCACGCGGTAGGGGGAGCATGACACGTAGTCGAGGCCGACCTCTTCGCAGAAATGGATTGATGCCGGATCGCCGCCATGTTCGCCGCAGATGCCGAGCTTGATCTCCGGCCGGGTTGCCCTGCCCTTTTCGGCGGCCATCCGCACCAGTTCGCCAACGCCCTCGATGTCGAGCGACACGAAAGGATCCTGCTCGATAATGCCCTTCTGGCGATAGGTCTCCAGGAACGAAGCCGCATCGTCGCGTGAGATGCCGAAGGTGGTCTGGGTCAGATCGTTGGTGCCGAAAGAGAAGAATTCGGCCGCCTCGGCAATGACATGAGCGCGGATCGCGGCGCGAGGCAGTTCGATCATGGTGCCGGTAAGATAGGTGATCTTGACGCCGGTTTCCTCCATCACGCTCTTGGCGACGGCATCGATCCGCGCCTTGACGTAGTCGAGCTCCTTCACCAGACCGACTAGCGGCACCATGATTTCTGGAACCACCAGCGCGCCGGCCTCCCTGCCGGCCTCGACGGCGGCCTCGAAAATGGCGCGCGCCTGCATCTCGGCGATTTCGGGATAGGAAACCGCAAGCCGGCAGCCGCGATGGCCAAGCATCGGGTTGAACTCGTGCAGGGCCTCGGTGCGCTGCCTGAGCTTGTCGGGCGACACGTTCATGGCGGCGGCGACTTCGGCCACCTCTTCCTCGGTCTTGGGCAGGAATTCGTGCAATGGCGGATCGAGCAAGCGGATCGTCACCGGCAGGCCGGCCATGATCTCGAACAATTCGAGGAAATCCGAGCGCTGCATGGGCAAGAGTTTTGCGAGCGCCGTTCGTCTGCCCTTTTCCGTGTCGGCCAGGATCATCTCGCGCATGGCAACGATACGGTCGCCCTCGAAGAACATGTGCTCGGTGCGGCAAAGCCCGATGCCTTCGGCGCCGAAGGAACGCGCCATGCGGGCGTCGAGCGGCGTTTCGGCATTGGTGCGCACCTTCATGCGGCGCACGCTATCGGCCCATTCCATGATGGCGGCGAAATCGCCCGAGAGCTCCGGCTGCAGCATTGGTACCGCACCTTTCAGCACCTGGCCGTTGCCGCCGTCGATGGTGATGATGTCGCCCTTGCGGAACGTCGCCCCCATCGCCATCAGCGTGCCGGCTCTGTAGTCGACGCGCAGCGAGCCCGCCCCCGACACACAAGGCTTGCCCATGCCGCGCGCCACCACCGCGGCGTGGCTGGTCATGCCGCCACGCGTGGTCAGGATGCCTTCCGCCGCGTGCATGCCGTGGATGTCTTCGGGACTGGTCTCGATGCGCACGAGGATCGCCTTGCGGCCTTGCGCCTTGAGCTCCTCGGCGTCGTTGGAAGAAAAGACGATCTCACCGGTGGCAGCACCTGGAGATGCAGGCAGGCCGACGCCTATCACATCGCGCGCCGCCTTCGGATCGATGGTCGGATGCAGCAACTGGTCAAGTGAGGCCGGATCGATGCGCGCGACGGCCTCCTCCTTGGAGATGAGCCCGTCCCGCGCCATGTCGACGGCGATTTTGAGCGCCGCCTTGGCGGTACGCTTGCCGGACCTCGTCTGCAGCATCCACAATTTGCCGCGCTCGATGGTGAATTCGAGGTCCTGCATATCGCGGTAGTGCTTTTCCAGGCGGTCGGAGATGGTGACGAAAGACTGGAAGGCTTCCGGCATCAGCTTCTGCAATGACGGCTTGTCGGAGCCGGCGGCAATGCGCGCCGCTTCCGTGATGTTTTGTGGCGTGCGGATGCCGGCGACGACATCCTCGCCCTGCGCATTCACCAGGAACTCGCCATAGAGCATCTTTTCGCCGGTCGACGGATTGCGGGTGAAAGCGACACCGGTGGCCGAAGTCTCACCCATATTGCCGAAGACCATGGCCTGAACGTTGACCGCCGTGCCCCAGCTTTCGGGAATGTCGTGCAGGCGCCGATAGGTGATGGCGCGGTTGTTCATCCAGCTCGAAAACACGGCGCCGATCGCGCCCCAGAGCTGCTCGTTCGGATCCTGCGGAAACGGCTTGCCGAGTTCCTCCTCGACCTTGGCCTTGTAGAGTGCGATCACGCCCTGCCATTCGATGGCCGTCAGTTCGGTATCGAGTTCATGGCCGAGCCCGCCCTTCTGGTCTTCGAGGATTTCCTCGAATACCTCATGGTCGAGGCCCATGACGACATCGGAATACATCTGGATGAAACGCCGGTAGCTGTCATAGGCAAAGCGCGCATCGCCTGAATCGGCGGCTAGCGCCTCGACCGTCTCGTCGTTCAGACCGAGATTGAGCACGGTGTCCATCATGCCGGGCATCGAGGCACGGGCACCGGAACGCACCGAAACCAAAAGCAGTTTCGAGGGATCGCCGAAACGGCGCCCGGTCAGCCGGCCGATGTGGTCAAGCGCAACCGCGACGTCCGCCTCCAGCGAGGCCGGATAGGTGCGGCCGTTGGCGTAGTAGGCGTTGCAGACCTCGGTGGTGATGGTGAACCCCGGAGGCACGGGCAGGCCTAGGCTGCACATTTCGGCCAGATTGGCGCCCTTGCCGCCCAGGAGGTTCCTGTCGCCGGCACGGCCTTCTGCTGCGCCGTCGCCAAAGGTGTAGACCCATTTGGTCATGCTTGCTCTCCGGTTGCAGGAGATTGAAAAGATTGACGAAGCCGAAGTTTCGCCGTGTCCCTATCCGAGCGATATGATGCTGCAGTGCGAAAGGCAAGGCGTCGGCAAAGCCAGCCGGCTTCTACAATCGATTAAGAAAAAGCGATGGCGAAAAGACTTGCGGCTCGGCGGCCGTTCGACTAGAACATAACAGGAACTAGGGTAACACCATGAAACTGACCGGAAAACTCGATTATCTGGAAATGCCGGCAACTGGTGGAACGCTGGATAGGCTCAAGGCTTTCTACAGCGCCGCCTTTTCCTGGTCGTTCACCGACTACGGGCCGACCTATTCGGCCTTTTCGGAAGGTCTTGATGGAGGCTTCCAGGCTGATGCCGGCGAAGCGCCCGCCAAACCGCTTCCCGTGCTTTATTCCGAGCACCTGGAACAAACCCTGGGTGCAGTCGAAAATGCCGGCGGCACGATCGTCAAGCCGATCTTCTCATTCCCCGGTGGCAGGCGGTTCCATTTCGTTGATCCGGCCGGTAATGAAATGGCCGTCTGGGGTGAATAGCGACTGAGCCCCCCATCCAGGACGATGATTGCGGACCGAAACTCTGGCTACGGTCCAGTTTCGCATAGCCGCTATTCTCGGCATGTCGGTAGCTTTTCAAGTTGTCCGGTTTTGGTAGCACGTCACATGTCCGCTTCTGTTTCTGTCCGGTGGGCCGCTG
>NZ_JBVVQU010000108.1:0-9278 GCF_055811555.1 Mesorhizobium sp. WSM4813 | reverse complement strand
CCCAGCCTCCGTTCGCTGGTGATCAAACCGGACAACTCATCTGCTACCTAATCCGGACAACTCATCTGCTTACGACACGCATCAGCGCAGTCTTGTTTTTTTCGAAGAAGCGGACTATATGAGGTCCATTGATATTTCGGCCGATCGATCCGGGCCTCGCGATAATTCGCGTTTGCTGACGTTCTATCTCCAAAATCTCGATACAAACCGACTGGACTTCGGTTCGGTCAAGCTAAGCAAACGTATAAGGACTATCGAAATGGCAACAGGTACGGTCAAGTGGTTTAATTCCACCAAGGGTTTCGGCTTCATCCAGCCTGACAGCGGCGGCGCGGACGTTTTCGTTCACATCTCCGCAGTCGAGCGCGCTGGGCTGTCGACCCTGGTCGAAGGCCAGAAGATCAACTTCGAGATCGAGCAGGACCGCCGCACTGGCAAGTCGTCCGCTGGATCTCTGAGCAAGGCAGCCTGATTTTGCGAATGGCGCGCGCCGGGCGATAGCTCGGGGCGCGCGGCAAGTCACGGATGTACTGACGGTCGCGCGAGAAGCGCACCGGAGCGAAAAACCCGACAAGCCGAAGCAGCAGATTGCTGCCGGCCCGGACCAAACGCTCCCGATCAGGCTACCAAGCATGGAAGGCGGGATTTTGTCCCGCCTTTTTGCTGTCCGGATTTAGACGCCGACAATTAGCGAAACCGGCGATGCGGCGTCCTTCTCCCCGTCACTAAACGGGGAGAAGTGCCCGGCAGGGCGATGAGGGGCAGCGCGACGTATCGGGACTACCACTACAGAGCCAAGCACGCTATTGCGACAAAGGCTGGCGCCGCCCCTCATCTGGCTGCCGCCATCTTCTCCCCGTAGTGACGGGGAGAAGGACGCTTTCGCCGAAGCTTTCGCCAATCGCTGACGTTGCTCAGGAAAATCGGCGACCGGGATAAGCTAAACTATGCCCACGCCGAGCGGCGCCTCGAAAAGGCAAACATATCAAGGCAGCCACTCCATCGGCACATGCCCCGGCTCGGCCTCGACCCGCTTCAGCCAGGCCGCCACCGCCGGATAGGTGTCGAGCTGAAAACCGCCCGTCTCGGCCGTGTGCGTATAGGCGTAGAGCGCGATATCGGCGACGCTCAATGCCTCACCGGCAAAGAACGCACTGCCCGCCAGATGCTTGTTCATCACGCCGAGCGCCTTGTTGCCGCGCTCCAGCGTCACCGCCAGCCGTTCCGGCGTCGCATCCTTGGCTCGCTCGGGAAAGGTCAGCAGCGCCTTGCGCACCGCGATATAGGGTTCGTGGCTGTACTGCTCGAAGAACAACCACTGATAGGCTAGCGCCCGCTCGTATCTGTCGGCCGGCAGGAACCGCGTGCCTTCGGCGAGGTAAAGCAGGATGGCGTTGGATTCGGCCAGCCGCCGGCCGTCGTCGAGTTCGAGCAGCGGCACCATAGCGGTCGGGTTCTTGGCAATATAGTCCGGCTTGCGCGTGTCGCCGGTGTGCGAGCTCACCTCGACATTGGTGAAGGCGTTGCCGAGCTTGGCCATCAACAGGCGCGGCTTGTAGCAATTGCCGCTGTCGATCATTCCGTAGAGTATCATTGGCGCTCCGCTCGCTCGTGCAACGACAGCCCTTGGGGGCCGGGTCCGGTGTCAAGGCTCTATCCCGGCGGCAACGGCTTCATCCAGTGATTTGTTTTGGCGCAACCATCAGCGCCGCTGATGGATCACCCAAACAACGGCACGACGTTGTTGTCCCTGCCAAGCAGCCGGTCGATGGGCAGCGGCTCTTCATCGAAGACAGTGCCGGCCAGCGCCGGCCGGGCAAGGTAAAAACCCTGCAGAAGATCGACGCCGCCGTCCAGCGCGACGCGCAGATGCGTGGATTGCTCGATGCCTTCGACCAGCACCTTGGTGCCGCGGTCGTGCAGCGCGGAGACCAGCGGCCGGAAAAACCGCTCGGCGGCGGCATGGCGGCAGAATTCCGCGAACCAGGTGCCGTCGATCTTGACGATGTCAGGCTGGACAAGCGCGACCCGTTCTTCCGTCGAATGCCCTGTGCCGAAATCATCGATGGCGATGCGGATGCCGTCACGCCGCATCTCGCGCGCCAGGCTGACAAGCACCTTGTCGTCGGCCGCCTGTTCGGTGATTTCGCAGACCAGCATGCCGGGGTACAGATCGAACTCGGCGAGATGCCTGGTCATCAGCCTGATCTCAGCCAGCGCTCGCCCGGGGTCATCGTTGATCAGCGGATTGTAGTTGAAGAACAGGTCGAGCCCATCGACGCCGATGTTGCGGAAGTTCCGGAGATGCAGCACCCGGCACATCGTCTCGACGAACAGGCGATCCGCCACGGGGACGCCCTCGAAAAATACGCGCGGCGCGACCGACCTGCCGGCGCGGTGCGGCTCGATCAGGCCCTCGACCGCGACGGCCTTCAAAAACCTGCCGCGCGGAGCAAAAATCGGCTGATACGCGCTCCTCAACCGGAACGCGCCATAGACGCCGTATTCGATACCGACCTCATCGGCAAAGATTGCTTCGCCGACATTGCGCCGCCTGTCGGGCCTCCCGGTCACGGCACCGCCTTGCGCCCGAAAGCCCGTTTCGGCCGCGGCGAAGGCGAGACAGTCGCAGGCGCCTCGCCGGTATCGGGCACTGTCACCGGCATCTGCCTGTCCTTGCCGAAGACGTGAAAGCTGGTCGGTGCAAGCTCCGGGCGTGCCAGCGCGAATCCCTGCACCATCGAGGCTCCCGATTTCTCAGCCAATTCAAGCTGCCAACCCTGCTCGATGCCCTCGAACACGGTGCGGATGCCTTGCTGTTCGAAACTTGCCACCATGGCGGTAAGGAGCGCGAAGCCGGCGCCGGACTCCATCAGTTGCATGATCCAGTGGGCATCGAACTTGACGATGTCAGGCCTGAGCTCCTTGATGCGGTTGATATCGGACTCGTCGGCGCCGTAATCGTCGACGGCGATGCGAAACCCGTTGGCCCTGAGCGCCTCGACGAAATTGTAGAGCGTTTCCTGCGACGCCGATTTCTGCTCGGTCACCTCGCAGACGACCCGGTTCGTATCGATCTCAGCCTCATGCAGCACCAGCCGCATGTCGCGCAGCGCCTTGTCGGCGATGCTGCGATCGGTGAACACCGACGGATCGAAGTTGATGAAGATAGATGCCTCTTGCGGCAGGCAGGCGCCGGCGTTCAAAAGGTGCAGCGTCCTGGTCAGCGCCTCGATATGCAGGCGGTCGACCGTCGGACAGGTGTTGAAAAAACTCATCGGCGACTGCGGCTCGCCGTCGCGGAATGGCCGGATCAGCCCCTCGAATGCGGTGATGGACAATTTACCGTTGCTGAAGGCGAAGATCGGCTGGAAAGCGCTCTGCAGCGTATAGATGCCCCAGACACCGCTGGCGGTGCCGTCGTCATGACGGACGATATGGGGCCCGATGCTGCGCGACACGGTTCCTCGCTCTGCGAGATTGGCGGAATGGGTCGTGATCCAGCCACTCGAGGTTTTACCGCCGGTAAGTGAATTTATTGTTGCCGAATTTGCCGGCGATTTGAGATCTGGCTCATCCGACAGAGCTTGCGCTTGGCGGAATGATGCGACATGAGAAGCGCCGCGGTTAGATCGACCGCCTGCATCCCAAGGAGATAACATCGTCATGGCCTTTCTTGCTGACGTCCTTTCCCGCGTAAAGCCTTCCGCGACCATCGCGGTGACGCAGAAAGCGCGCGAGCTGAAAAACGCCGGCCGTGACGTGATCGGGCTGGGTGCCGGCGAACCGGACTTCGACACGCCGGACAACATCAAGAACGCTGCGATCGAGGCTATCCGCCGCGGCGAAACGAAATATCCTCCGGTTTCCGGCATCGTGCCGCTGCGCGAGGCGATCGCCAAGAAATTCAAGCGAGAGAACAATCTCGATTACCGGCCGGAGCAGACCATCGTCGGCACCGGCGGCAAGCAGATACTGTTCAACGCCTTTATGGCGACGTTGAATCCCGGCGACGAGGTCATCATTCCGAGGCCGTACTGGGTCAGCTATCCCGAGATGGTGGCGATCTGCGGCGGTACCTCGGCCTTTGCCGACACCTCGATTGACAACGGTTTCAAGCTGACGGCGGCGGCGTTGGAAAAGGCGATCACGCCGCGCACCAAATGGCTGTTGATGAACTCGCCGTCGAACCCGTCGGGCGCTGCCTACACCGAGGCTGAATTGCGCGCGCTGGCCGACGTGCTGCTCGAACATTCCCATATCTGGGTCCTGACCGACGACATGTACGAGCACCTGATCTATGGCGATTTCGTCTTCAGAACCATCGCCGAGGTCGAGCCGAAGCTTTATGAGCGCACGCTGACCATGAACGGCGTGTCGAAGGCCTATGCCATGACCGGCTGGCGCATCGGCTATGCGGCCGGGCCCGTGGCGCTGATCAAGGCGATGGATATGATCCAGGGCCAGCAGACCTCCGGTGCCTGCACCATCGCCCAGTGGGCATCGGTGGAGGCGCTGAACGGTCCGCAGGATTTCATTGCGAAAAACAAGGCGATCTTCCAGGCTCGGCGCGATCTCGTCGTGTCAATGCTCAATCAGGCGCGCGGCATCACATGTCCGTCGCCTGAAGGTGCTTTCTACGTCTATCCGTCCTGCGCCCGGTTGATCGGCAAGAAGACCAAAGCCGGCAAGGTGATCGACGGCGACGAGGCCTTCTGCTCGGAGCTGCTCGAGGCCGAAGGCGTAGCGGTCGTGTTTGGTTCGGCCTTCGGCCTCGGCCCGAACTTCCGCATCTCCTACGCCACGTCGGAGGCGTTGCTCGAAGAGGCCTGCACGCGCATCCAGCGCTTCACCGCCTCGCTGATCTGATCAGGCACATCTCGAACACGAAACCCGGCTTGCAGTCGGGTTTCGTGGGCTCAAAAGCCTCAGTCGCCATACTGCTCGTCTGTCACCCTCTCCAGCCAGTCGGCGTGAACGCCGTCGAGCGCCTCCTGCATGGCGATATGCGCCATCGCCGACTTCGGACCGGCGCCATGCCAGTGCTTTTCATCAGGCGCGAACGAGATGACGTCGCCGGCCCTGATCGCCTGTACCGGCTCGCCCCAGCTTTGTGCGAGGCCGGCGCCTGATACGACATAGAGCGTCTGCCCCAGCGGATGCGTGTGCCAGTGGGTACGCGCGCCGGGCTCGAAACTGACCATGACGGCGCGCAGCCGCGCTGGCGCTTCCTTCTCGATGATCGGCGTCTGCCACACGCGGCCGGTGAAGTATTTTTCCGGCGCAATAACGGTCGGCGCGCTGCCGCAGGCAATGATCTTCATCGTCGCGAGTCCTCAAGCTGATGGCGGATCGGTCGGCGACGGCCGTTCCTCTTTGCCGCAAGAAGCAGGCACTTTCTTCCGATAACCATCATGGCGCAACCGCTTTTGCGGCTGTTCAGCGACGGGCTTTGTCGCGGGATTTGATGGGAGGGCTGGGCCCGCATCGACGGCTTCGCCGATCACGGCTCAACATCTGCGACATCAGGCGATCTCAAATCCCTTGCCCTCCCGGCTAACCCGTGGGACGATGCCTTTGGGTAGGTGGCAAACTGAAAAAAGCCCCGCCCGCGACGGTCGACAGGCCGGCCGCCGCTCCCAGGGAAATGCCTGAGTGGAGGTCAGTCATGGGAACTCGCGCCGGAGGACGACGCACGGGACCGAAATGCATTGCCATAGTCGGTCCCTTTGCAAGCGGTAAGACGACACTTCTCGAAGCCATATTGGCCCGCACGGGCGCCATTCCCCGCCAGAATCCCGTTTCCTCGGGAAACACCGTTTCCGATCATTCGCCCGAGGCACGCGCCCACGCCATGAGCGTCGAGGCGACCTTTGCGACCACCGAATTCATGGACGAGCAACTCACCTTCGTCGATTGTCCCGGTTCCATCGAATTCTCTTTCGAGGCAGAGCCGGTGCTTGCCGCCTGCGACATCGCCGTGGTCGTTGCCGAAGCCGACGCGAAGAAGATCCCTGCCCTGCAGCTGATCATGCGCAAGCTCGACGATCTCGGCGTGCCGCGCATCATGTTCCTCAACAAGGTCGACAAGGCGATATCAGGCGTGCGCGACACGCTGAAGATGCTGCAGCCGGCAAGCTCGGTGCCGTTGCTGCTTCGCCAGATCCCGCTGCGCAAGAACGGCGTCGTGATCGGCTCGATCGATCTGGCTCTGGAGCGCGCCTACATCTATCGCGAATATGCCGAAAGCGAGGTCGCCCAGATTCCCGGCGACGACAAGGCGCGCGAACTGGAGGCGCGCTTTTCCATGCTGGAGACGCTCGCCGATCATGACGACCAGTTGATGGAGCAGCTTCTCGAAGAGATCGAGCCGCCGAAGGACGCGATCTTCGACGACCTCGCCGCCGATCTGCGTGACGGCGCGGTGACGCCGGTGCTGATCGGCACCGCCGAGAAGGGCAATGGCGTGCTGCGGCTATTAAAGACGATCCGCCACGACGCGCCTGATGTTGAAGCAACCCGCAAGCGCCTCGGCGCACCTGACGGCAAGGCGACCGTAGTCCAGGTGATGAAGACCATTCACACCGCGCATGGCGGCAAGCTGTCGGTCTCGCGCATCCTGTCCGGCCAGCTTGCCGACGCCTCCGAGCTCTTCCTTTCGAATGGCACCACCGCAAAAGTCTCCGGGATCTACAGAATGCTCGGCAAGGACCAGACCAAGCTCACCTCGGCCAGGGCCGGCGACACGGTCGCGCTCGGCAAGCTGGACGACGTCACGACCGGTCAGACCTTGAGCTCGGTAAAGGGCGGCATCAAGCCGTTGGTCACACTGATGCCGCCGCAGCCGGTCTTTGCCTTCGCGCTGCGCCCGAAGGAACGCAAAGACGAAGTGAAGATGTCGGCTGCCATCCAGCGCCTTGCCGAAGAAGACCCCTCGCTCAGCCTGCGCCACAATCAGGATTCGGCCGAAACCGTGCTGTCGGGCCATGGCGAGATGCATCTGCGTGTCGTGCGCGAGCGGCTGGAGGGCAAGAACCAGATCCCGGTCGAAGGCCATGCGCCGGCCGTGCCTTATCGCGAGACGATCCGCAAAACGGCGCAGCAGCGTGGCCGCCACAAGAAGCAGTCGGGCGGCCATGGCCAGTTCGGCGACGTTGTGATCGAGATCAAGCCGCTGCCGCGCGGCTCCGGCTTCCAGTTCACCGATACCATCACCGGCGGCGCCGTGCCGAAAACCTATATCCAGTCGGTCGAGACCGGCGTGCGTGATTATCTGAAATCCGGCCCGCTCGGCTTTCCGGTGGTCGATGTCGCCGTCAACCTGTCCGACGGCTCCTATCACGCCGTCGATTCGTCGGACATGGCCTTCCAGATGGCGGCGAAGCTGGCGATGAAGGAAGGCATGGCCGCCTGCTCGCCGGTGCTGCTCGAACCGATCATGAAGGTCGAGATCGTCACGCCGTCCGACGCGACATCGAAAATCATCGCCCTGATCCCGCAGCGTCGCGGCCAGATTCTTGGCTATGATGCGCGGCCCGGCTGGCCGGGATGGGATGTCGTCGAGGCGACCATGCCGCAGGCCGAGATCGGCGACCTGATCATCGAGTTGCGTTCGGCCACTGCGGGCGTGGCCAGCTATCGTGCTACCTTCGACCATATGGCCGAACTCACCGGCCGCCTGGCCGACGAAGCGTTGAACGCCAACGGCAAGGCCGCCTGACACTGGATTTTGGCGCCGTTGCCTCAGGGGGCAGAACTCAAGGAAACGGCGTCCGGAATGATCCGGACGCCGTTCTCTTGCGGACCGTCTTCGTGGGAGGCGAAACGGCAGGTCCGCCGCACATGCCGCCGGCGCCTGATGGCCTCGGCGGAACAATGGTTCGGACGCGGTAGCCGCCTGAGCCCGGATCGTCCGAGTGATGCCCCCATCTCCCGCACGAACCACACCGCGTCCTATGATCTGCTTAGTCGATGCTGGGCGCCTGTGACATGTTACCTGAGGTTACATGTCACTGTTACGTGACAAGTTCGGTCTGCTTTCCCTTGGCGCAAGCAGGTTTCGGGCAACAAAAAAGCCGGATCAATGAAGATCCGGCTGAGTTTGATTGGAAGTGCCTGTTAAGGCTAACCTCCAGAGGGGAACACTCAAGGGCGCTAATGGGAGGAGAACGCGCCCAGGAGATGATCTATATATGTGCTCTTCATGCCCAAGAAACAAGCATCTATTTTGCAACACACACATGCAAAATGACACAGGCTGTGGTCTAACCCGTTTCTTGGCGTCATAGGACCAGCAGAATCGTCGAAAAGCGGTGCACAGCCAGGCAAAAACCATTGCGAAATAGCGAATCAGGGCCATTTCTCGATCCGGAACGCAAAACAACGAATGACGTCGAATCAGGCAATACGCGTTTATTTTTGCAGCAGCCGCGCATCGACCCGAAATTGGAATCGCTTTTCGGAAAGCACGATGCGGAGATTTCAAAGTGCTAGAGCGCACTTTGTGCGTCCAAGTGGAGGCACGTCGTTCTAGAAGGCAGCCTCGATGAGGACACGTCAGGCGATCGCCGGCAGCGCGCTGTTCTTCGCTGCAGCGCCCGGTGTGGTGGCGGGATTGCTGCCCTGGCTGCTGACCGATCGCTATCGTCTGCCATGGTCGACCCTGCCCGGCTCGGTCCCGGTCGGTTGGGTCCTGATTATCGTCGCGACGGCCTTGCTGCTTCATGCCTTCGCCCGTTTTTCCCTCGAAGGCCGGGGCACGCCCGCCCCGCTCGCGCCGACCGAGCGACTGGTCGTCGGCGGTATTTACCGGCATGTCCGCAACCCGATGTATGTGGCGGTGCTGGCGATCATCCTTGGCCAGGCGCTGCTGTTTTCGAGTTTGGCTCTCGTTGCCTATGCCACTATCGCCGCCGTCGCCATGGTCTCGTTCGTGAAGTTCCATGAGGAACCGACGCTTGCCCGCCGCTACGGCGCCGACTACGAGGCCTACCGCCATGCCGTTCCAGGTTGGCTGCCCCGCCTGACGCCATGGCGCGGGTGAGCCGGAAAACGGAGATGTTTCAGGGTGTGTTGAGATTCAGGTCAGGCCGCGCCGAGAATGGTGGGTTCCGAGAACCGGAACGGAGCGGACATCGGTGCGTGAGTATTGGAAGCGCAGGAACCCGTTCGCAGGCCGGCATCACCCTGGAGATCGCGATACCTAGAGCGTTCTGTCATTTGATTGAATCGTAGGGATTCCCGAATCACGACAATTTTGATTCAACCTGCTGGCTGGG